>DAIPLE010000321.1:0-1735 GCA_036769425.1 Actinomycetota bacterium | reverse complement strand
GTGCGGGCGGGTCGGCGCGCGGGTAGGTGGAGGTGGGTTGGGTCAGCCCGAGGCGATGGCGTCGGGGCAGGCCAGCACCGGTGGTGGTGTCACGCCGAGTGAGGGGATCAGGTGTCGGGCGAGGGTCTCGCTGATGTCGCGGAGCGCGTCGAGCTGGGACGGTGAGAGCTGGTCGAAGAGGTGGGCGCGGACGCTTTCGACGTGTTTGGGCGCGGCCGCTTCCAGCACCGCGTAGCCCTCGTCGGTGAGGACCGCGAACGAGCCGCGCCGGTCGCTGGGGCAGCTCTCCCGGCGGACCCATCCGGCGGCTTCGAGCCGAGCGATGGCGTGGGAGAGTCGGCTCCGCGAGAAGAGCGACGCTTCGGCGAGCTCGCTCATGCGCATGGATCGGCCGGGGGATTCGGACAGGATCACGAGGGTCTCGTAGTACGCGAACGGCATGTCGGCGTCGCGTTGGAGGTCTCGTTCGACCTGCTCGAAGAACAGTTGGTTGGCGTAGACAAAGATGAGCCAGGTTTGTCGTTCGTGCTCGTCGAGCCAGCGGGCTTTCGTCATCGGTTCATCATACGACGAGCTTGTTGATCGTTCAATCATCTGGGGGCCCTGGGTCCGGGGTGACGGCTTGTGCCTCGGCGACCCGCTCCGATATCCCCGCGGGGGCTGGAGCAGGTCGCCGGGTGGTGCGCTCGGGTGAGCGCGCCGGTCAGGCGCCGGGGGTGTCGAGGATGGCCTCGATCTCGATGGTGAGACGGATCTTCTCGCCGAGGGCGATACCGCCACCGTCGAGGGCCATGTTGAACGTGATGCCGAAGTCGCTGCGGTTGAGCTCGCCGGTGGCCGAGAAGCCGACTCGGGTGTCGCCGAACGGGGTGCTGGGCTGGAAGCCGTTCACCTCGAGCTGGAGCGGCACCGTCCGGGTGACGCCGTGGAGGGTCAGATCCCCGTCGACGACCAGGTCGTCACCGTCGTAGCGAACGCCGGTCGACTGGTAGGTCATGGTGGGGTGGCGTTCGACCTCGAAGAAGTCGGCCGAGCGGACGTGGGCGTCGCGGTCGGCGTTGGCGGTGTCGATCGACGCCAGGTCAACGGTGGCGCGGACCGAGGACCCCAGCGGATCGGCGCCGGTGACGACCTGGCCCTCGAAGTCGGTGAAGCGGCCTCGGACCTTGCTCACCATGAGGTGGCGGATCGTGAAAGAGACCTCGGAGTGGGACTGGTCGATGGTCCAGGTGCCGGCGATGTAGCCGGGGATGTCGGTGACGACGGCGGTCATGGCTCGCTCCTCTACTTGAGTCCTAAACTGTTGAACTCGAGAGTATCATGAGATGATTGAAAGGTCAACCGTTGAGCGCGCGACCGCCCTGGGCGGGCTGGGCGGTCCGTCGGGCGAGCTGAAGAGCCGGGCGAGCGGCCCCGGACGAGCACCGCGGCACGGGAGCGGGGGATCGATGAAGGTCAAGGAGCTCGGACACCTAGTCCTGTAGGTCCGCGACCTGGAGACGTCAGCGGCTTTCTATCGGGACGTCCTCGGCTTCTGGCCGCTCATCGCGACCATCGAGGGGATGAGGGCCGCAGCCGTCTCGAGCGGGCGGACCCACCACGAGCTGTTGGGTCGTGGGTCAGTTTCGGCCCGTTGCGTACATTCGGCTTTACGTCGGCAGCCCGAAGGCAGTTTCACGCCCCCTCCTACCGAGGGACCGACGGCTCTCGCAAGGTCGAAGGTACACACGGGCTG
>DAIPLE010000151.1:0-5814 GCA_036769425.1 Actinomycetota bacterium | reverse complement strand
CCTCGAAGGCCTCATCGCCGGCGCCATCGCGGCGGTCGTCCTCGGCGGCTTCGTCGGCGCGGTGGTGCACCCCTGGGCCACCAAAGGCGTCGGCGCGGGCCTCGCTCTCGGTCTTGTGGTCGCGGTCACCGCGCCCCTCGGTGACCTTCTGGAGTCGATGCTCAAACGAGACCTGCACGTCAAAGACCTGGGCGTGATCCTCCCCGGCCACGGCGGGATCCTCGACCGCTTCGACGCCATGCTCTTCGCGCTCCCCGCCGCCTACTACCTGGTCCTGTACCTCTTCTCGCACTGATGACCCGCGTCGCGGTGCTGGGGTCGACGGGCTCCGTCGGCACCCAAGCCCTCGCCGTCATCCGCGGTCACCGAGACCAGTACGACGTCGTCGCCCTCGCCGCCGGGCGCAACACCGAGCTCCTCGCCGCGCAAGCCGCGGAGTTCAGCGTCCCCCCCGAACGGGCCCGCTCCTGCGCCGACGCCCCCGACGTCCTCGCCGCGCTCGCCTCCGATCCCGACGTCGACGTCGTCCTCAACGCCGTCGTCGGCTTCGCGGGCCTTCCCGCGACGATCGGCGCTCTCGAGGCCGGCAAGCGCCTCGCGCTCGCCAACAAAGAGAGCCTCATCGCCGGCGGCCCGGTCGTGAACGCGGCCCGCACCCGCGGCGGCGGCGAGATCATCCCCGTGGACTCCGAGCACTCCGCGCTGTACCAAGCCCTACGAGGGGGGCGGCGCTCCGAGGTCCGTCGTCTGCTCCTGACCGCCAGCGGGGGCCCGTTCCGGGGCCGCACCCGCGCCGAGCTGGCCGGCGTCGCGGTCGAAGACGCGTTGAAGCACCCGACCTGGGACATGGGCGCCAAGATCACCATCGACTCGTCGACGCTCATGAACAAGGGTCTCGAGGTCATCGAAGCCCACGAGCTGTTCGGCTTCGACTACGACCATGTCGACGTCGTTGTGCATCCCCAGTCGGTCGTGCACGGGATGGTCGAGTTCCACGACGGCGCCGTCATCGCCCAGCTGTCGATGCCCGACATGCGCCTCCCGATCGGCCTCGCGCTCGGCGCCCCCGAACGGCTCGACGAGCCCTTCGGCCCCATCGACTGGACGACGCTCGGCACCCTCACCTTCGAAACCCCGGACCGGGAGGCGTTCCCCGCCCTGGACCTCGCGTACGCCGCGGGCCGGGCGGGCGGAGGCGCCCCCGCCGCGCTCAGCGCCGCCAACGAGATCGCGGTGGCGGCGTTCCTCGACCGGCGGATCCCGTGGCTCGCCATCCCCGACATCGTCGCCGCCGCGCTCGACGGGGGAGTCGGGAACGTTCGAGACGTCGACGACGTTCTCGACGTCGACCGGACCGCGCGCCAACGCGCCCGGGAGACCGTGCAGCGCACCGAGGACACGCCGGCCGGCCGCCGGCTCGGGACGAGGAGCCCCGCCGCGTGAAAGACCCCCTCGAGGACACCGGCGTCGACGTCGACCGGCGCGGCGCCAAGACGATTCTGCTGCTCATCCTCTTCGGGCTGCTCGTCCTGTTCGTCGCCCGCCCGTCGAGTCGCGACGGCCTGCTCATCATCTTGGGGATCGTGGCGATGGTCATGCTCCACGAAGCCGGGCACCTCTACGTCGCGAAACGCGCCGGTATGAAAGCCACCGAGTTCTTCGTCGGCTTCGGACCCCGGCTCTGGTCGTTCCATCGCGGCGAGACCGAGTACGGCGTCAAGGCCATCCTCCTCGGGGGGTACGTCCGCGTCATCGGCATGTCGAACCTCGAAGAGGTCGACCCCGCCGACGAGCCTCGCACCTTCCGGCGCGGCTCCTACGCGAACCGGCTCAAGCTCACCCTCGCCGGCGTGACCGTGAACATCCTCATCGCCTTCCTCCTCTTCTTCGTGGTCATCGCCGCGCAAGGCCAAATCGCGGTCGGCCCCAGCACCACGGTCAACCAGGTCACGAGCAAGAGCGCCGCGCTGGCCGCCGGATTCCAGACCGGCGACCGCATCGTCGCCGTCGACGGGCAGCCGGTGCGCAGCTGGACCGACCTCAGCCACGCCATCCAAAGCCGGGCCGGTCTCGCGGCCACCTTCACCGTGGTGCGCGCCCACCAGACCATCGACCTGCACGCCACCCCGGCGCGTCAGGGCGGCAAGGGCTTCCTCGGCATTGCCGCCGGCATCGAGTACCAGTCGGTGGGCCTCCTCGACGCCGTCCCCCAGTCGTTCCGGGCCATGTGGGACATCACCAGCGGGACTGGCTCCGCGCTGGCCCGACTCGTGTCCCCGTCCGGCGTCGCGCAGTACAGCAAGAACTTCACGTCGAGCGCCCCGGCGTCGAGCAGCCCCGCGGCTCAACAGCGTCCTATGTCGCTCATCGGCATCGTCGACCAGGGCAGCAACGTCGTGAACGGGCATCCCCTGGCGCTGCTCTGGCTGCTCGGCGGGATCAGCCTCATCCTCGCCCTCTTCAACCTGTTACCCGTCCTGCCCTTCGATGGCGGCCACGCCGTTGTCGTGCTCTACGAGTGGGCCGCCTCCAAGGTCACGCACCGCGACGTCCGGGTCGACTACCGCAAGCTGATGCCGGTCAGCGCCATCGTCCTCGTCCTGTTACTGACCTTGAGCCTCTCGGCGGCGTTCCTTGACGTCCGCCAAGCCTTCGGCGGCTGAGCCCCACCGACCATTTACGGTCGGTCGTTCCCGCGTCTTCACCGGATCTCCACACCCTCGGCCGGGGTGCCACACCAGGCCCGCCGTAGGCTGATCACGCATGCAGCAGCGCCGGGTTACCCGTCAAGTGCACGTCGGCCCCGTCCCCGTCGGCGGCGACGCGCCGATCTCGGTGCAGTCGATGACGACCACCAAGACCGCTGACGTCGACGGCACCCTGGCCCAGATCTACGCCCTCGCCGGTGCCGGCTGCGACATCGTGCGCTGCACCTGCAACGAGGAAGCGGCCGCCGAGGGTCTCGCCCAAATCGTCCCCCGCTCACCGGTCCCGATCATCGCCGACATTCACTTCCAGTACCGACTGGCGCTCGCCGCCATCGAAGCCGGGGTCCAAGCCCTTCGTCTCAATCCCGGCAACATCCGCAAGCCGGAGCACATCAAGACCGTCGCCCGCGAAGCCCGCGACCGCGGCCTCCCGATCCGCATCGGTGTCAACGCCGGCAGTCTCGACCCCGACATCGCCGAACACCACGGCGGCGCCACCCCCGAAGCCCTCGTCGCCAGCGCGGTGCGCGAGCTCGACTACTTCCGCGAGGTCGACTTCGACGACGTGAAGATCTCGGTGAAGGCCTCCAACGTCCCCACCATGATCGACGCCTACCGACTCCTGTCCGAGACCGTCGACTATCCCCTGCACCTCGGAGTCACCGAAGCCGGGCCGCCCCCCGCCGGCGTCGTCAAGTCCACCGCCGGGATCGGCACCCTCCTCGCCGAAGGGATCGGCGACACCATCCGCTACTCGCTCACCGCCGATCCGGTCGAAGAAGCCCACGCCGGACGCACCCTCCTCGAATCGTTCGGCCTGCGCGAACGCAAAGGCGTCGACCTCATCGCCTGCCCCTCGTGCGGCCGAGCCGAGATCGACGTCATCGCCGTCGCCAACGCCGCGCAGGAAGCCCTCCAGGAACGGAACCTCCCGATCCAGGTCGCGGTCATGGGCTGCGTCGTCAACGGGCCCGGCGAGGCCCGCGGCGCCGACCTCGGCATCGCCGCCGGACGCGGCAAAGGCCACCTCTTCGTGCGCGGCACCGTCGTCCGCGTCGTGCCCGAAGCCGAGATGGTCAGCGCCCTCGTCGACGAAGCCGAAAAGATCGTCGAAGAAGGAATCGAAGCCCGTCTCGCCGCCGCTGACGTCAACGCCGAAGCGATCGCCGCCGCCGAACGCGAACAGCTCGTCGAGCTGCGCGGCACCAACGTCAACCAGTCCGAAGAGCGCATCGAACGGATCCGGGAGATCGCGCAACCGTGAACGTCGAGCCGGTCACCCTCGAGGGTGACTCGGTCCGCCTGGAACCTGCCGGCCTGCACCACGTCGACGGGCTCTGGCACGCCGGACGGTTCCCCGAGGTCTGGGACATGCGCCCCTACCCCGTGTACTCCCGCGAGGACATGGAGGCCCAGATCGGCGCGGCCCTCGCCGCCGGCGCCGCCGGGACCCTCTTCATGTTCGCCACCATCGAGATCGCATCCGGACGTCCTATCGGTACGACGAGCTTCTTGAACCTCGATGTCCCCAACCGGCACCTCGAGATCGGCGCCACGTGGGTCACACCGGCGTGGCAGCGCAGCCCCGCGAACACCGAAGCCAAGTACCTCCAGCTCCGGCACTGCTTCGAGACCCTCGGCTGCGTCCGGGTCGAGTTCAAGACCGATGCCCGCAACACCAAGTCCCGCGCCGCGCTCGCTCGCCTCGGCGCGGTCGAAGAAGGAACCCTGCGCCGCCACACGATCCTGCCCGACGGCTTCGTGCGCGACAGCGTCTACTTCAGCGTCGTTGACCACGACTGGCCCGACGTCCGCGCCGCGCTCGAAGCCCGTATGGCGTCCTACCCACCTTTCGTCGCCCCGACCGGCTGGTAGTGAACCCGCTCCGCCGGTCTCGCCCCGCGCCACCGGGCCGCGATCCCGACGCCGCCGCGCTGGCTCCAGTCGCGGCCCGCCCGGCGGGACGAGGCCGGAGCGACCCGCGCCGTGCGCCTGACTGCGGGAGCGGCCGGGCTCATCGTAAAGGGCTCGCGCCGCCGGATCGGACCGATAGCGCACGAGCCTCGCGACCGTCGACGAGCGTCCCGGGCGGTCTCAGCCGGTGAATCTGGGGGTCACGGCAAGGGCGGGGACTTCGACCGCGCCGATGTCGCAGCCGGCACCCTGGGGGCGGGGGGCGCCTCGCTGGTCGGTCGTGATACCGGCGGCGCCGTCGGCTTGGCAGGAACCGGCGGGGATGGCGTCGATGAGCCCGCTACCGGTTTGGGGGACCCGGGTCGGGGTGGGTCCACCGGCGTTGGCGATCGCGGCGAGCTTCGGGTCGCCGGCGTTCTGTTGATCCCCGGTGCTCTGCAGCGTGCAGCTGGCGTCGTCGGAGAAGTTGTAACCGTTCGAAGTGACGACGCCGCTGATCGTGCAGTTCGCGCTGCCGTGAGGCGACGCGACGACGGTGCTGTAGGTCTCGAGGGCTGAGACCGCGAGGTTCGCGCCGGTCGACGCGGTGTTGTCGACGACCGTCGTGTACACGAGGGTGACCCCGGTCGGGGCCGCCTGCTGGGGGTGGAAGGCGTGGGGCGGCCTTCGCCACGCGTTGGATCGGGCCGACTCGGAGAGGGCCGACTCGCTGAGGGCTTGGTCGATGCCGCCACCGTTCGCGACGGAACCCGAAGCCGTGTTGTCGGTGATCGTCGAGTTCGTGGCTGTCACCGGACTGGTCGTGGCGACCCCACCACCGGAGGCTGTCCCGCCCGGGCTGCTGACCGTGTTGTGATCGATGCTCGAGCCGTTCATGGTCAACGCGTCGGGAAAGACCGCCCCGAAGGCCTGGTCGGGGCTGGTGACAGTGTTGTTCTCCACCGTCGAGCTCGACATCGTCAGGTCGGTCGGGTCGAGGGTCCCATCCGCCTCGTCGCTGGCGCTGCTGGTCTGGTTGCGACTGAAGCGCGACCCGGTGATGGTGGTCGTGGCCGTGTCGAGGATCCCGAACGCTTCGCCGGTATCGGTGGCACTGTCCGTGTTGTTCGCGAACGTCGAGTTGGTGATCGTCGAGGCATTGGGTCCGGCGTCGATGGTGCCGCCCGCAGACGACGAGCCGCTGCTCGTGTCG
>DAIPLE010000150.1:0-5837 GCA_036769425.1 Actinomycetota bacterium | reverse complement strand
GAGCTCGAACAGGCTCCTCAGCTGCTCGAGGAACGGGCCGGCCTCGGGCTGTTGCAGCACGTACCGGCGGACCTTCGGGTTGGTGCCAGGCAGCGGCCGCAGCGAGTCGACCCAGTGCGGGTTCGGCAAGAATCGGCAGTCGAACACCAGGTCGACGTCGAGGGGGACGCCGTGCTTGTAGCCGAACGAGACGATGCTGGTCTGCGGCGACCCGGCGGCGGACTGGGTGTCGCGGAACAGCTCGTGGAGCCGGTCGCGCAGCTCGTGCACGTTGAGGTTCGAGGTGTCGACGACGAGGTCGGCTTCCCCTTTGAGCCCTTCGAGCAGGGCCCGCTCTTGGCGGATCCCGTCTGAGACCCGGCCGGTGCCGGCCACCGGATGCGGCCGGCGCGACGCTTCGAAGCGTCGGACCAGCACCTGGTCGCTGGCGTCGAGGAACAAGACGCTGGTGCGGGCACCGGTCTCGCGCACCTCGGCGAGCGCGGCGTTGAGGTCGTCGACGAACGCGCCGGAGCGCGAGTCGACGACGAGCGCGAACCGGGACGACCGCTCCCGGTCCCGGGCCAGCTCCGCGACCTTGGGGATCAGCGACGGCGGGAGGTTGTCGATGACGAAGAACCCGAGGTCCTCGAGGACGTCAGCGGCCGCGGACCGCCCGGCCCCGGAGAGCCCGGTGATGATGAGGAGGTCGAGGGGCGGTCCGCTCACGCGCTCACCTCGTGCAGCCGGTCGTACACGGCGCGAGCAACGGTCTCGGGCAGCCACGACAACGCCACCAGCTCGTCTTCGGTGAGAGCCCGTAGCCGTTTCACGGACCCGAACTCTTTGAGGAGCCGCGCCCGGCGGGTCGGCCCGAGACCGGCGACGTCGTCGAGCACCGACCGGGTGGCGTGCTGCTCCCGCAGGCGACGGTGGTACGTGATCGCGAATCGGTGCGCTTCGTCGCGGACCTGTTGGAGCAGGTACAAGGCCGGGGAGTCGCGGGGGACACGCACCGGCTCGTCGCGCCCCGGCCGGTAGACCTCCTCGAAGCGCTTGGCGAGCGCGGCGACCGAGATGTCCTCGAGGCCGAGCTCCTCGAGGACCCGGACCGCGACGCCGAGCTGGCCCCGGCCCCCGTCGACGAGGAGAAGGTTCGGCGGGTACGCGAACCGCTTCCCGACTCGGGCGCCGGCTTCTCGTTCCTCGAGGTAGCGGCGGAACCGCCGGGTGAGGACCTCGTCCATCGCCGCGAGGTCGTCCTGGCCGTCTTGGTGGCGGACCTTGAACCGCCGGTAGTCGGAGCGTTTGGCGAGCCCGTCTTCCATGACGACCATCGACGCCACGATCTCGGACCCCTGGAGGTGCGAGATGTCGAAACACTCGATCCGCAGCGGCGCCTCGGGGAGCGCGAGGGCGTCTTGCAGCGCGGTGAGGGCCCGAGCCCGGGCGTTGTGATCCGAGGCCCGTCGCAGCTTGTGCTGCGCGAACGCCTCTTCGGCGTTGCGGGTGACGGTGCCGAGCAGCTCCCGCTTCGAGCCTCGCCGCGGGACCCGGACCTGCACCCGGGAGCCGCGCACCTGGGTCAGCACCCGGGTGCTCAGGTCGAGGTCGTCGGGGACGTCGGGGACGAGGACCTCCCGGGGGACGTCTTCGGGATGGGCGCCGGCGTAGAGCTGCTCGAGGAGCCCGCCGACGAGCCCGGGCCGGTCGACGTCTTCGACCTTGTCGACCACCAGGCCCTTGCGGCCCACGACCCGGCCTCGCCGGACGAAGAACACCTGCGCCGACGCCTCGAGGGTGTCGTCGGCGATCCCGATCACGTCGAAGTCCTCTTCGCGGGAGGCGACCATCTGCTGGCGTTCGATGGCCTTGCCCACCGATGTGATCTGGTCGCGCAGCCTTGCCGCACGTTCGTACTCGAGGGCGTCGGCGGCTTCGTGCATCTGCTTGTCGAGACGGTCCAGGATCGGGGCGGTCTCACCGTCGAGGAACGCGACGAGATCAGCGGTGAGCCGGGCGTACTCGACGTCGTCGATGGCGCCGACGCACGGCGCGGCGCACTTCTCGATGTGCGCGTAGAGGCACGGGCGGCCGAGCCGGTGGTGACGATCGAACTTGGTGCGGGTGCAGGTCCGGATCGGGAACGTGCGGAGCAGCAGGTCGAGGGTCTCGCGGATCGCGTACGCGTGCGCGTACGGCCCGAAGTAGCGGACCCCGGTGCGTTTCGCGCCCCGGAGCACCATGGCCCGGGGCCACTCCTCGTCGAGCGTGACCGCCAGGTACGGGTAGGACTTGTCGTCCTTGTACCGGATGTTGAAGCGGGGCCGATGCCGCTTGATGAGGTTGTACTCGAGGAACACGGCCTCGACCTCGTTGCGGACCTCGATCCACTCGACCGAGTCCGCGGCGGTGACCATCTGACGGGTCCGGGGGGCGAGCGTCTCGGGCGGCGCGAAGTAGCTGGCCAGCCGGCTGCGGAGGCTCTTGGCCTTCCCGACGTAGAGGACCCGGCCCTGGTCGTCCTTGAACTGGTAGGAGCCGGGGGTGTCGGGGATCGAGCCGGTCTCGGGGCGTGGCACCACCACCCCATTGTGGCGGTCCCGGCAAGCTACGCCGCCGCTTCGACCCTCCGGGGGGCGGCTAGATCCAGCGCCGGGCGGCGGGCACCGCGGACCAGCCGGGCGAGGCACTTCCCGACCAGGATCACGAGCAGCACGTTGCGGCCCAGCACGATCGCCTGGGGCCACCAGCTGTTGGTGTGCACCAGCTCCTGGATGACGTTGAGGTCAAAGACGCTGAGCGCCACGACGACGGCGGTGAGCCGACCGATCGCCCAATCGCCCCGGGCGGTGACGATCGCCGCGAACGGGACGAGCCACACCAGGAACTGGGGGGACAGCAGCGGAGAGAAGAGAAGGAAGGATCCGATCGCGGCAAGCGCCGCGGTGCCGTCGAGGACTCGGGCGCCGTGAGGACGGTTCCGGTCCGCGAGGACCCAGGTGGTGACCACCGCGGCGAAGAGCAGCACCGCGAGGACCGGGCTGGCCCACCCGGGCATGACCCCGGCCCGCCACGCGCCGTGGTCGATGTGGACCCGGTCGCCGGTGACCGCCCGGACGACGGCACCCACACTGCTCTCGATCTCCCAGCCGGTCGCGCCCCGCATCGACAGCACCTGGATCGGCCCGTCGGTACCGGCCCAGGCCACCCAGGCCACCATGCCGGTGACCCCGACCGCGACGAACGCGGCGAGGGCGCGCCACGACCGTCGAACCAGCAGGCTCGGCGCGAGCAGCACCGGCCACACCTTCGCGAAGCACGCCAACGCGAGCGCCGCGCCGCCCAGCCCGGGTCGTCGTCGCCGCACGAGCGCCAGCCCCCCGACCGCCAACGCCACCGACAGCAGGTCGAGGCGAAGATAGAGGAAGGGGTAGAACACGAACGGCAACCCGATGATGAGATAGGCGAGCGCGGCGCGGCGCCCCCAACCCCAGGCCATCAGCGCCGCGACGACGAGGTCGAGCAGCAACTGGGACCACATGGTCGCCACCGTCGCGGTGCGCAACGTGCCGCCGTCGAGAGCTTCGATGGCGCCGAGCATCAACGGCGGGTACTCGACGGAGAAGTCACGATACGGGGTGCGGCGATGCACCGCGATGGCGTGGAAGCGGGCCACGTCGCCAGTCAGGACCTTGCGGCGGCCCTTGGTGGCGTCCTGGCTGAGGGCGATCGGGACCGACGCCACCCGGGCCGCGATGAGCAGCACCGCCAGGATGAGCATGGCGCGCGAGGTCCCGGCCCGGCGGCCGTCAGCAATTTTGATGGGTGCTCGTAGAAACATCGGGGTTCGCCCTGCTCGCCGACCCCGGGGGGGAGAGGGGACACTGCGGTCAGGCGGTATGATCGCGCACGGGCCGGCCTGGAATACCGCGCCCCAAATCGACTCCGGGGCCGACAACCCCGCGGTGGGCGACCAGGCTGTCCCCGCCGGCCACTACCGGAGCCGCCAGCCCGAACGAGGATCCATCCTCGGCCGGGGAGGGATCAACATGCTGCGACTCCAGGCTCCGCTGCCGGACCGGTATACCCGGGCGACCGCCGACGACCTCGACGGCTGGATCGCCGCCGCGAAGAGCCAGCTCGGCTCGCGGCTCCTGGTCCTCGGCCACCACTACCAGCGACCCGAGGTCATCCGCTGGGCCGACGAGCGGGGCGACTCGTTCAAGCTGGCCCAGTTCGCCGCCGCCAACGAGCAAGCGACCGACATCATCTTCTGCGGCGTGCACTTCATGGCCGAGTCCGCCGACATCCTCACCGGCGACCACCAGCGGGTCATCCTCCCGGACCTGAACGCCGGCTGCTCGATGGCCGACATGGCCGACCTCGACCAGGTCCTCGAAGTCTGGGACGAGATCGCGGCGGTGACCGACGTCGAGCGCATCATGCCGATCACCTACATGAACTCATCAGCGGACCTGAAGGCCTTCGTCGGCGAGCACGGCGGCGCGGTCTGCACCTCCTCGAACGCGCGAATCGTCTTGGAGTGGGCGTTCAAGCAGGCGGACAAGGTGTTGTTCTTTCCCGACCAGCACCTCGGCCGAAACACTGGCTACGAGATGGGCTACGACGATTCGCACATGCGGGTCTGGGATCCGCGCCGTGACCTCGGAGGACTCGACGAACCCGACGTGAAGGAAGCCACCTTCTTGCTCTGGAAAGGTCACTGCACCGTCCATCAGCGCTTCCAACCCGCGCACGTCGACGCGTTCCGCGCCGAGCATCCCACCGGCGAGGTGATCGTGCATCCGGAGTGCTGCCACGAGGTGGTGGCGATGGCGGACCGGGTCGGCTCGACCGAGCGGATCCTCGAGTGGGTCGCCACCGCGCCGAGCGGCGCCACGATCGGGGTCGGCACCGAGATCCACATGATCCAGCGGCTCGCGGCGGACCATCCCGACAAGACCGTCGTGTCGCTCGACCCGCTGGTGTGCCCGTGTTCGACGATGTTCCGCATCGACGGCCCGCATCTCGCCTGGTGCCTCGAGACCCTCGCGGCCGGTGAGATCGTGAACCAGATCGTCGTCGACGACCGCACCGCCGAGCTGGCCCGCCTGGCGTTGCAACGGATGCTCGACCTTCCCGGCGTCCCGACCGACACCGTCGACTAGTCCCGCGGGCCGGCGCGGCGCGCCAGCCCTCGCAGGATCCCGCAGCACCACCCGGTCAGGAACGTCGCGTACGCCCCGATGGCAGCGACCCGAGTGCCGACGTCGTGGTCCTCGGGATCGACCGAGTGATCGACGAGCGCGAGGACCCCGAGCCCCGCGACGAGCGCGGCGACGAGCCGGCGGGGACGGCGGCCAACCAGCACGCCGGCGAGCAGCGCGGCGAGCGCCCCGCCGAGCGCGACACCCTGGCGTCGGTTGGGGCGCTCCCCCGTCGCCCGCCAGTAGCCGACCTTGGCCTCACCGAACGCCCGGTACTGGGCCCAGAGCTCCCGGTGGGTGCGGCGCGGCTCGTACTCGACCTCGAGGCCGGGCTCGATCCAAACCTGATGGCCCGCGGCGCGGTAGCGGGCGCACAGGTCGAAGTCCTCGTTGGCGTCGAGACGCTCGTCGTACCCGCCGTTGGCGAGCAGCTCGTGGCGTCGGAACGCGCCCAGGTACACGGTGTCCGCCGATCCCCCTCCACCCGCCCGCCGGTAGGGCGCGCCGCCGAGCAGCCAGGGGTTCCGCAAGGCCCGGGCGATGCCGCAGGCGCCCGCTCCCGGGTCGTGGGTCGCGGGCCGTTGGATCGCGCCGACGACACCGATGGCGGGGTTGGCGGCGAGGCGGGCGACGCAGCGGGCGACGTAG
>DAIPLE010000149.1:0-5860 GCA_036769425.1 Actinomycetota bacterium | reverse complement strand
TCCGGACGACTTCGTCCGGATGTGCGAGGAGCAGCCCTCAGGCGTCCGCCTGGTCTTCCGTACGGTCGCGCAGCGCATCGAGCTCGACGTCCGTGCCCTCCGCACCGCGATCGTCGGGCGACCCCTCCCGCCTGGCGGGCTGTACGACGTCGTCATCGACGGTGAGCGTGTGACCCAGGCCGCCGCCCCGGAGTACGGCGTCCTCGAGCTCGACCCGATCGCGAGGAGAGCGACGGCGCAGCCCGCGCCGGTCACGACGGTCACGTTCCCGTCCGTCGCGGCGGGGGACAAGGACGTCGAGATCTGGCTTCCGTTCGCCGAGGTCACGCGGTTGGTCGCACTTCGCACGGACGCGCCCGTCACCTCGAGCAGACCTGGGGCCATGAGGCCACGCTGGGTCCACCACGGCAGCTCGATCAGTCACGGCGCCGGAGCCGATTCACCCACCGGGACATGGCCGGTCGTCGCGGCTCGGCGGGCCGGGTGGGACCTCGTCAACCTGGGTCTCTCTGGCAACGCCGTCCTCGACCCGTTCACCGCACGAGCGATCCGGGACCAGCCCGCGAACCTGATCACGCTCAAGCTCGGCATCAACGTCGTCAATCTCGACTGCTTCCGGCTGCGCGCCTTCGTCCCGGCCGTACACGGCTTCCTTGACACAGTCCGCGAGGGGCACCCGGCAACGCCGATCATGGTCATCTCGCCGATCGTGTGCCCGCTCGTCGAGGACTGTCCTGGGCCGACATCGATCGACCCGGCATCGGCGCCGGACGCTCCGATGTTCCAGACCGTGGGACGTCCCGAGGAACTCGTCGAGGGCAAGCTCAGTCTGACTGTCATCCGGCAGATCCTCGCCGAGGTCGTGGCGCGACGAGCGGTCGGCGACCCGCACCTGGAGTATCTCGACGGGCGCGAGCTGTTCGGAATGCGGGACTTGGAGACGATGCCCCTGCCGGACCTGCTGCATCCGGACCCCGCGGGCCACCGCCGAATCGGAGAACGATTCGCGGACCTGCTCCCCGCCCCGAGGACCTAGTCGAAGCTCTCGGGCCGCGAACCAGGAGAAACGGTCGCCCCAAGAGACTCCGCGCGACCATTTCTCCTGGTTCGCGCGTGGATCCTGCCCGGGATCAGCGGGGTGTGAGACTGGGCAGGACGTGACGGACGTACCGATCGGTGATGATCGCCAGGACCTCGTCCCCGGGGGTGTTCCAGACCTCTTGGTTGAAGATCTCGACCTCGATGTCGCCGGTGTACCCAGCGGCCGTCACCCAGCGTCCGATCGACGCGAAGTCCACGTACCCGTCTCCCATGTACCCGCGCGACAGCAGCGGGTCAGCGGCCAGCGGCAGGATCCAGTCGCACACCTGGTACGACGCCAGCCGGCCTTGTGCCCCGGCCCGGGCGATCTGTGCCTCCAGCTCGGGGTCCCACCACACGTGGTAGGTGTCGACGACTACGCCGACCGCATGCGCGGGGTGGGGCGCGGCCAGGTCGAGCGCCTGCTTGAGCGTGGAGACCACGGCGCGGTCCGCGGCGAACATCGGGTGCAGGGGCTCGAGTACGAGGCGCACGCCGTGTTCGAGCGCGAACGGCACGAGCTCACCGATGCGGTCGGCCACGCGTTGGCGGGCCGCGACGAGGTCGCGATCTCCGTCCGGCAGGGCCGGTCCGCCCGGCGCGCTGGCGGCGGGCAACCCGCCCACCACCATGATCAGCTCGGAGGTGCCCAGGGTCGCGGCCTCGACCACCGCGGCGCGGTTGTCCGCCAGAGCGGCCCTCGCTCCGGCGTCGTCGGCGGCGGTGAGGAAACCCCCACGGCACAGCGACGACACGCGCAGGCCGGCGTCGGCCACCCGGGCCGCGGCCTGGGCGATCCCGGCCTCCGCCACGCGGTCGCGCCAGAGCCCGATCGCGCCGAGACCTGCGCGCACCGTGCCGTCGACGGCCTCGGCCAGGGTCCAGCGCTTCGTGGTGGCGGTGTTGAGCGAGAGGCGGGCGAGGTCGGTGCCGGAGTCGGTCACAGCGTGATCTCGGGGATGGTGATCCGACGGCCCTCGGCCGATGACTGCAGGCCGAGCTCGGCGAGCTGCACCCCGCGGGCTGCGGACAGCAGCCCGAACCGGTGCTCGCGCCCCGCGACGACGTCGCGCAGGAACTCCTCCCACTGCACCTTGAAGCAGTTGTCGAGGTCGCCGTTGGCGGGCACCTCGAGCCACTGGTCGCGGAACGGCTCGGTGACCGGCAGGTCCGGGTTCCACACCGGCATGGGGGTGTGCGCGCGCTGCTGCGCGACGCACTTGCGCAGGCCGGCCACCGCCGAGCCGTGCGTGCCGTCGACCTGGAACTCGACGAGCTCGTCGCGGTAGACCCGCACCGCCCAGGAGGAGTTGATCTGGGCGATCACCGGGTCGCCGTTCGGGGTCTCGACCTCGAAGATGCCGTACGCGGCGTCGTCCGCGGTCGCGGCGTACGGCTGGCCCTGTTCGTCCCAGCGCGTGGGGATGTGGGTGGCGGTCTTGGCCGTGACAGCGCGGACGGTGCCCAGGATGCCCTCGAGCACGTAGTTCCAGTGGCAGAACATGTCGACGGTCATGCCGCCGCCGTCCTCGCTCCGGTAGTTCCAGCTGGGTCGTTGGGCGCTCTGACCGTCGCCCTCGAACACCCAGTAGCCGAACTCTCCGCGCAGCGACAGGATGCGGCCGAAGAACCCCTCGTCCACGAGGCGGCGGAGCTTGACCAACCCCGGCAGGTAGAGCTTGTCGTGCACGACGCCCGCGGTGATACCGGCGTCGCGGGCCAGCCTGGCGAGACTGACAGCGCCGTCGAGGGTCTCGGCGGTGGGCTTCTCGGTGTAGATGTGCTTGCCCGCATTCATCGCCGCAGTCAGCGCGGCGGCGCGGCGTGAGGTCACCTGAGCGTCGAAGTAGATGCCCACGCTCGGGTCGGCGATCACGGCGTCGACGTCGGTGGTCCAGTGCTCCACGTCGTGCTGCTCGGCGATCTGGCGGATCTTCGCCTCGTTGCGCCCGACAAGGATCGGCTCAACCTGGACCCGGCTGCCGTCGGCCAGTTCGACGCCGCCGGCGTCGCGGATGGGCAGGATCGACCGGAGCAGGTGCTGGCGATAGCCCATCCGCCCGCTGACTCCGTTCATCGCGATGCGAAGGACTGACGACGCCATGGTGTCTCCGAAGGTCGATTGAGGGCGGTGACGAGCGGTGGTGGCTGAGTGCGCGAAGAACCTGCCGAGACGGTCGTCGAAAGAGGCGGGAATACGCTTTCCCAATCTATTCACACACGGCATCCCAGTCAAGGCGGGTCGGCGAAGGAGGTGTCAGTTGCGCCGGGGGGTGGACTCGCGGAGCACGACGGTGCCAGTCACGTGAACAAGTCGGGGCTTGTCGGCCGGTGCGGCGATCGCGAGCTCGGTCGCCGCGATGCCGACATCCACCAACGGCACCCGGACGGTGCTGAGCGCCGGGGTGATGTCACGCAGGGTGACGATGTCGTCGAAGCCTGCGACCGCGACGTCGTCGGGTACGCGAACGCCCGCATCACGCGCAGCGGCGATCGCGCCGACGGCCATGACGTCGTTGACCGCGAAGACGATCTCCGCCGGGGGGCCTTCCCGCAGCAGCGTCTGCATCCCGTCGTACCCGCCGTCACGGGTGAAGCCCGTGGTGATCACAGCGTCCGGGTCAACGGGGTGGCCCAGTTCTGCGAGCGCCTCGCAGAAGCCGGCGCATCGGTCGCGCGCTGTCAAGTGGTCCGTGGGGCCGGCCAGCACCGCGAAGCGCCGGTACCCCAGTTCGTGCAGGGCACGGGCAAGCGCCGCGGCGCCGCTGCGGTTCTCAATGACGACCGTGTCGACGCCGAGCAGCGGTTGGCCGATGAGTGCCACTGAACCGCCGGCTCGGCGAAAGTCGTCGAGCGCGCGACTCATGAGCTTGTCGGCCTCGCTGTCGTCGCGGCGGCCACCGGCGATCACGATCGCGAGGGCTCGCTGCCGGGTGAGAACCTCGACAAATCGGGGTTCCCTCGAGGGGTCGTGCTGGGTGCTCGCCAGGGTCACAGCGAGGTCGGCGCGCTCGGCTGCAATGGTGACCCCGGCCGCGATCGAAGAGAAGTACGGGTCGGCGATGTCGTGGACGATCAACCCCAGCGAAGTGGTCCGGCCACGAGCCATCGCTTGGGCGTTCGCGTCCGGCACGTATCGCAGGCGCTCGGCTGCGGCCGCCACCCGTTCGCGCAGGTCCTTGCGAACGGTGCGGCTGGCGCTTCCGTTGACGGCGCGCGAGGCGGTGGCGATCGATACGCCCGCCTCACGGGCGACTTGGCTCAACGTCACGGGTCCGGCCACAGCTCAGGGTAAGGGCTTGCCGCCTGTTGCGGAGTGGATGAGCGCACCCGGTCGCTCACGCGGACGAGAGTCGGACGACCAGCTCTGGCTGGAATCGGACCTGCTGGTGCTCGATGGTACCCCCGGACTCGCGCGCCGCGATCTCCTCGAAGAGCAGCTCAGCGCCGCGGCGCCCGAGCTCGGTGCGTGGTTGGCGGACCGAGGACAGCGGCACCGTGGCCGTCGCCGCGAACTCGATGTCGTCGTAGCCGACGATCGCTACGTCGTCCGGGACGCGCAGCCCGTGCGCCGAGAGCCCCTGGAGCAGGCCGATGGCGATCAGATCGTTCGCTGCGAAGACCGCGGTAGGACGGTGGTCGGACGGCAGGATCACCAGATCCTCGGCCGCCTGGCGCCCCGCGGCAGCGGTCAGGCCACGGGTGGAGATGGCGAGAAGGATCGCACCCGCGGTGGCCTCCACAACGGCCTCGGCACCCTGACGCCTGTCGCGCACCTGTCGCAGGCTCGATGGACCGCCCACGAACGCGAGCCGCCGGTGCCCCTGCGCGAGCAGATGCGCCGCCGCGATTCGGCCGCCGTTGACGTCGTCCACCGAGACCGACGAGTACGCGGAGTTGTCCGCGCTGTGGTCCAGGAAGACGACCGGGATACCCAGCCGCGTGAGGGCTCCCAGCGGAGGAGCGATATCGCTGACCGGTGCGACGAGCACGCCCCGGACACGCTGTTCCTCGAAGAGCTCGAGGTAGCGCCGTTCGCGTGTCTCCTCTCCAGCGCTATTGCCCAGGAGGACCACACCGCCGAAATCTTGAACGGCGTCCTCCACGCCGCGCGCGACGTCGGAGAAGAAGGGGTTGGCAGCGTCGATCACGACTAGACCGATGGCGCGGCTGAAGCCGGCTCGGAGTTGACGCGCGGACTCGTTCCGAATGAATCCGAGCTTCGCGATCGCTGCCGTGACGCGTTCGCGTGTGCCGGTGGCCACAAGGTGCGGCCTGTTCAACACGTTCGAGACCGTGCCGACTGAGACACCTGCTGCGGTCGCAACGTCGGAAATCCGTGTGGTACTGGTCATGACCGCCCTCGCGTCTCGCCCGAAGCCAACTTGTGGATCCGAACCATGCAACGTGCCGAACATACGCGATGACAGCCGCTTCTGAAACGATTTAGCCGGTGGTTTCGATCCACCCGATCCCGAACAAGGCGGTGCTGGGTCCGACACGGAGGCTTCGCGCCGCCATTCCGGACGTCGTCTCCGCCGACGAGGCCGCCCGGCTCGACGACGAGTGCTCTTCGAGCCCATCGCCTTGAGCCCCGGGTCGATACGCGACGGGCCGCTGGCCGTCGGCATGTCACCGACCCGGTCGGCCCACTCGCTCGAGCCCGCCGATCGCCACTTCGGAGAGGGCCTCCACGCTCAACCGCGCATGGCCGGTTTACTTCCGGCGCCGATGCGCCCCGACGAGGTGCTGCGCGTACCCGGCAAGGGACGCCGTCGAG
>DAIPLE010000320.1:0-1775 GCA_036769425.1 Actinomycetota bacterium | reverse complement strand
CCGCTGGGACGACCTCGACCGGGGCGGTGTAGTCGGGCACGCCGGACTCGTCGCGTCGGCCCATGGGGAGCAAGACGTTTCCTTCGGGGAAGAACACCTGCACGTTCCCGGCCCGGAGCGCGCTGATCCGGACCCGTCCGTGGAGCTGCCCGTGGTCCGATCGGACCACGACCGGGTCGCCGTCGTGGACCCCGAGCCGGGCGGCGTCGTCGGCGGCGACGAACACCGCGTCCCGGGTGGCGCCGGTGAGGGGGTCGCGCTCCCCCATCACCATGGTGTTGAACTGCTTGCCCCGCCGGGTCGCCAGCCGGAGCCGACCGTCGCCGGGCGCCGTGGCCGGGGGTTCCACCACGGTGAACGACGCCCGGCCGTCGGCGGTCGGGAACCGACCGTCGGCGCAGAGGTGGCGCCCACCCCATTGGAGCTGGTCGCCGGTCTGGCGCAGCCGTTCGATCCCGGCGTAGGCCGGGATGGTCGCGGCGATGTCGGCCCGGATCTCGTCCCCAGATTCGAAGCGGATCAGGTCCGCCCGGGTGGGGTCGACCCGTTGGGCCACGTCGACGAACACCTCCCACTCGCTGCGGGCCTGGCCGACTTGATGGCCGGGGATCTCGGGGCTGAAGACGATGCGGCGTTCGGCGGTGGTCTCGGTTCCGCCGCCCGCCTGCTCGTAGCGGGTCGCGACTGGGAGCAGCAGGACGGTGTCACCGTCGGCGAGCATCTGGGTGGAGACGACGATGTCCTGGTGCACTCGCAGCGGGACGCGGCCGAGCGCGGCCTCGACCCGGTGCGGGTCGGGCAGCACCTCGAGGAAGTTGCCGCCGCTGGTCCACAGCACGTCGAGGTCGCCGCGTTCGGCGGCTTCGAGCATCTCCTCCGCGCTGAGCCCGGGCTTGGACCCGATCGGGAATCCGTACCGGCGTGCCAGGGCCGCGGCGCCGGGCGCGTCGACCGGTCCCCCACCGGGCAGCGCGGTGGCGTAGGCGCCCATCTCGGCGCCGCCCTGGACCCCGGAGTGGCCCCGGATCGGCATGAGGCCCGCCCCGCGGCGGCCGACGTGGCCGCCGGCGAGCCCGAGGTTCACGATGGCCGCGACGTTGTCGACACCGTGCTGGTGTTGGGTGATCCCCATCGACCAGACCAGCACCGCGGACCGGGCCGCCGCGTACCGGTGCGCGAACGAGGTCATCTGCTCCCGGGAGACACCCGACTGGCGCACCAGCTCGTCGAACGGCTCACGCTCGAGCTCGGCGAGCACGGCGTCGAACCCGGTGGTGTGGTCGCGCACGAACTGGCGGTCGATCCCTCCGTCGGCGAGGAGGATCTTGAGGACACCGTTGATGAACGCGACGTCGCCACCGATGTGGACGGGCACGAACTCGTCGGCCATGCGGGTGCCGAACAGGGCGCTCTCCACGTTGCTCGGCACCCAGTACCGGTCGAGGCCGGGTTCGCGCAGCGGGTTGACGACGACGACCTGAGCCCCGCGCTTGCGGGCCAGGTACAGGTACTTCATGAACACCGGCTGGGCGTTGGCGACGTTCGCGCCGAACAGGACGATGAGGTCGCTCTCGATGACGTCGGTGTACGAGCAGGTGCTGGCCCCGACTCCCAGCGCTCGTTTCAGCACCAGCGTCGATGGGGCGTGACAGACCCGGGCCGCGTTGTCGATGTTGTTCGTCCCGAGGAACCGCATGGCCTTCTGCGCCACGTAGTACGTCTCGTTGGTCAAGCCGCGCGCCGTGAGGTACAGCGCCAACCGGTCAGGGGTGGAG
>DAIPLE010000148.1:0-5914 GCA_036769425.1 Actinomycetota bacterium | reverse complement strand
AACGTGTCTTCGAGCGGTTCGGGACGCGCGTCGCGCGCGGCCCACAGCGCCCCACCGCGGAGCGGGGCGAGCTCGTCGTGGAGGACGCGAGCCAGGGTCGCGACGCGGGGGATGTCGGCGGGCTCAGCGGGCCGGCAGTGCTCCACCGGCGAGGCTCAGGCGACCGGGCGAGTGAGCTGCTCGATCTTGCCGAGCACGGTGTTGCGGGCCCGGTGCTCGGTCTCGTACTCGCGGATGGCGTCGAGCTCGGTCTGGGAGAGCCCGTCGAGGTGCTCGACGACCTGGGAGGCGGACAACTCGTCGTAGTCGGGGATCGCGAGATGCCGACCGTTGCCGACCGTTGCCGGACCCGTGGGTTCCGAGGGCGCGGTTGGTGCGGTATCCCGGGCTGATCCCCCGGCCGCGAGGGTCGGCGCGGTCGGGTTGCCCATCAGGGTGTTCAGTGCGTCGATGGCCTCCTCGGCTCGTTCCCGCACCCGGGTGAGGCCTTCGGTGACGACCCGGCTGACCCGGGGTCCGCCGTAGTTGGTCGCGAACTCCCCCACCGCGCGAGCCTGCCCGAGCTGGTCTCCGACTGACTTGCGTTGCTCGTCGAGCACGGAGCGGCCCCGGGCGACGAAGAACTTGAGGAACGACGGCGCGGTGTCGCGCAGGTACAGCGCGAAGCCGATCGGCCCGTAGACGAGGAACTCCATGGCCTTGTCGGCGGTCTCGTGGTCGTCAGGCACCGGATGCCTCCTCGGCTCGGTCGGCGCGTGAGGGCGAGTCTACGGGGACGCCGCGCCGTTGCCGCCGGCTAGCGGCGAACGCGGCGCCGAGCAACGCCAGCGCCGAGCCGACGAGGACCCATTCGCCGAACCGGACGAACGGGGTCTCCCCGGTGGTGGTGGTAATCGTGCCGGTGGTCAAGGCGCTCGTGAACAACGAGGTGGTGTGCAGCACCCGACCGTCGGCGTCGATGACCGCGGTGACACCGGACAGCGCGGCGTGCAGCACCGGGCGACCGGTCTCGGCGGCCCGCATCTGGCCCGTCGCGACGTGGGTCGCGGCGATCCCGGAGCGGCCGTAGGACCGGTCGCTGGTGCTCACGACCAGCGCTTGCGCGCCGTCACGGACGAAGTCGCGCACCAGTGGCGCGTACGCCGACTCGTAGCAGATGACCGTGGCGAACGGTCGCCCACCGGCCCTGAACAGGACGCGGCGGGTCCCGGCGGTGAAGTCGTACGGGATCTGGCGCAGGTCGCTGATGAACGTCAACTGGTCGCGCAGCGGGACGAACTCGCCGAACGGTACGAGGTGCTGCTTGGCGTAGACACCGAGGAGCCGCCCGTCAGGCCCGTAGGCGAGGTTGGCGTTGTAGAGCAGACCATTCGGGGCGCGGTAACGGGCGTTGACGAGCACCACCGCGTCGTGCTTCGCCGCGAGGTCGACGATCCGTTGCCGCAGCGGCGGGAACTCCTCGGGGTCGTAATCGAGAGCGGATTCGGGGAACACGATCAGGTCGTAGTGGCCGTGCAGCTGGTCAGCGAGCGCGAAGTGCGCGTTGGTGAGATCTTGATCGGCGATCTGCTGGGTACTGCTCGGCCCTTCCTGACGGCCACCTTGGAGCAGCGCGAACCGGAGGTGGCCGGTGTCGCGGGGCTGATAGCGGGTGACGTCGGCGACGATCGACACCGCGAGCACCGCGACCAAGCCGGCCGCGGCGAGGGCTATGGGGCGCGGCGCACCGCGGCGGGCGGCGACGAGGAGGTCGACGACGACCCCGTTGGTGGCTACGACCACGAAGGTCACCAGCGCCACCCCACCGAAGCTAGCGAGGGCCCGGGCCGGTCCAACGTTGTGGAGCGCGATGCCGATCTCGCCCCAGGCGAGACCGCCGAGGGGCCATCGTCCGCGCAGCCCTTCGAAGAACACCCACACCGCAGCAGTCAGCCATGGGGCACGGAGGCCGCGACGGGCGAACGCAGCGACGAGCGCACCGGTCGCCGCGTAGTAGAAGCCGGCCGCGACGATGAGCGAGACGGTCCCCGTGTACCCGGTCTTGGTGAGCCCGGCCATCAGGATCGCGAGGAACGCGAGGGCGAACACGAACCCGTCGCGGGCCGCGCCGAGCGGGGTGGCGTCCCGCCAGGCCCACAGCAGCGGGACGAGCGCGACCACGGCCAGGGGACCGAGGTCGGCGGGCGGGTACGCGAGGGCGAGGAGCACCCCGGACACCACCGCGGCCAGCAGCCGCATCTGGGTGCGACGCCGCGGCGGCGCAGCGGCGCTCAGGCGCAGTCGCGGCAGAGCATTCGCTCCTCGTCGGCCAACTGGTTGCGGGGCAGCACGAGGAAGCACGAGGAGCAGAGGAACTCCCCGGGGCGGCGGGGCACGATCTTGGTGGGCCCTTCGCCACGCTCGTCGGTGTCGGCTTCTTCCTCTTCGACTTCTTCCTCTTCGTCTTCGAGGGTGGCGCTGGCGGTCCGCTCCTGGAGGAGCGCGTCGAGGGGTGCCTCGACGTCGTCGGGGTGCAGCTCCTCGTCGAGCTCGAGGACGTCCTCTTCCTCTTCGCCCTCAGCGACCGCCGCGGGGGCGGCGACCGGCACGGTCGGCTCGACCGGCTCGACCGGCTCGACCGGCTCGACCGGGACGGCACTCTCGAGGTCGACGACGGCAGGAAGGTCGGCGTCGTCCGCGAGGTCGGTGTCGAGCTCGTCGTCGAGCGCGTCGTCTTCCTCGAGCTCCTCCTCATCGAGGTCGTCGACGACCTCGGCGTCGTCCGCCTCGAACTCTTCGTCGCTCATGATCGCTCCAGCGGCCGGGATTGGAGTGCTGCCCGGTCGCATCGCACGCGCCGGCCGCCTCGTCGGGGCCGGAGCATAGGCCGACGTCCCGGCGGCACAGGGAACGCGTCACACGTCGCGTGCATTCCCGATGGGGACCATCGACCGGCCACCGAATCGGCGTCCCCGGAGGGGTTGGTGGAGGGCCCAGGAGACCGTTGGGGCCACTGCTTGGCCCAGCCTGCCCAGCAGACGGGTTATCGCAGCGTTCTCTACTGGATCTCCTGGACCCCCCTTGGCCCCTGTGTCCCCTCTCCGGTACGCGCGCTACCGGAACATCCACACGACCAAGAAAGGCGGCAGGGACGCATGTAGTACGCCCGACGGGAGGCCCGCCTGTCAAGCCCCGGATGGGCCCTCTGACCTGCGCAATCGCGCGTCGAGGCAGGTCAGCGGCCCGGAATTCTCAGCGGCGCGCGGCGCGGCGCTCCTCGGCGGCCCGTTCCGAACTCAGGCGCTCCAGGTCGTAGGTCTGGTGGTCGACGTGGCACATCGCGGCGGCGATGGCGGGGTGACCGGCCTGCTCGGCGATGAGCCGGTGCATCTCCTGGGCGACCTGGCGGTAGGCGGGATGACCTTGCGGCGAGGACCGCAGCTCGAGGAGGTGTGTCGCCTCCCGCGCGTTCATCTGCATCACGAACCGGACCCGGTAGGCGAGCGCCACCGCGTACGCCGCCTCGTCGGGAACGAACCGATCCAGGGCGTCGAAGAGCGTCGCGGAGCGGTCCATCGCGGCGTCGAACCGGTCAGCCAGCCCGGCGTCGAGGATGGCGTCGGGTGTCTCATAGCCGTGGTTCGGGGTCAGCGGCTGCCACTCGATGGTGAGCATCCGGTGACGTTGCAGGTCGCGGAAGGCGCCGTAGTCAGCGAGGACATCGAAGCGGTAGTCGGTCCGTTCGAACGCCCGGCCCGGCTTGTGGCGACGGTTCTCGCGCTCCCCCACGTACGCGCGCATCAGGGTGTGGCGCTCGTCGGCACCGAGGCGCCGCACCCGGGACAGGAGCTGGTCGTCGGGCAGCGTCGAATGCGGGTAGCAGATCGCCGCCAGGACCTTGTCTTCACCGTCGGGGTCGAAGTCGGTGAGCATCACCGCCGGCCGCGGCTCGGGGGGCTCGTCGGCGGTGATGCGGGTGACCAGCGCCGCGGTGTCGGTCCGGGTCTCGGCCAGGTAGGCGCTCCACGCGCCGCCCCGCTCGGGACGGTCGACGCGAGTGAGGAACGACGGGATCACCTTGCGGAGCTCGTCGAGCATCAGAACCGCGTACGACCGGGCCTCGGGGAGCGGATGCGCTCGCATCCGGAGCAGCAACGCCTCGAATGCCTGCCCGGTGCCGTAGATCCCGACGTTCGACAAGGTGGCGGCGGGGAGGATGCCCCGCGCCGCGTCGCACGCCTTCGCCTTCAACGACTGCTTGTACACGAAGTCGGAGTCGCCGGGTTCTTTCGGGTACCGGTCCCGAGCCCATTCGAGCAGCACCGGAAGGCAGGCCGCGTAGTCGTCGAATGCAGCGTCGAGATCGGCGATGAAGCGCAACCCGAGCGCCGACTCAAGGATGATCGGCGGCCGGTGGTACCGGTACCGGCCGGCGAGGCGCGCGGTATACGGGACGTATCGGGTCGATTGCTCGAGGTACGCCATGAGCCGGCCCCACTCGAGGATCTTGGTGAGGACGTTCGAGGCCTGCTCGCACGCCAGGTGCACACCCCCGAGTTGCGCGACCGAATCGTCGCCGTATTCGAGGAACACCCGGTCGTAGAGCTCCTCGGCCCGGGTGAGCCCGACGCTGGCGTCCACCGTGAGGTCACCGGTGAGGTCAAGGTCACCAACGAACTCGTCCAAGAACAGGCGACGCAGACTCTTGGGGCTGCGCGAGTACCGGGCGAACAGCGCCCCCTTCACCACCTCGGGCAGGTTCACGAGCGCGAACACCGGCAGGTCAAGGTTCGTCACGTACGGGCGCAGCACCGCCTCTTCCTCGGGCGTGAACTGCTCAGCGACGTACTGCATGCTCGGTCCCGCTTCGGCGATCCCGGGGTGGCCGGCGGCCATGGAGGAGCGATCGTACCGACGGCCTCCCGGGGCCCCGCGGATGAGGTGCTTCGCGGCCTTTGTCAGGGTTCGGCGGGCGCGGGGGCCGGTAGCGGGTCAGACGAGGAGGACGAAGGCGGGGCTGCGGACGGTGACGTCCACCGAGGATCGCCGGGACCCGGAGGTCCCGTCGAGCTCCAGCGGCGCCGGTGTCGCCCAGCGGATCTCGGCCTGGCGGCCCGTGGTGGTGACGATGCGGGGATGAGGGAGGTGGCCCCCGCCGGGGAGGCGGCGCCGCATCCCGGCCCGCTCCCCGGGCCGCAGGGCGTACACCTGGACCTCGAGGCGTCCGTCACCGGGATGGCCGCGGGGCACCAGGTCGACACCACGGCGGAACTGTCCGTTGGCGACGACCACGGTGGTGGCGGGCCCGTCGTGGAGCAGCCGGCCGTCGACCCGCACCGTGACCGGCCGGGCCCGCGACCAATGGCCGAGCCGGTCGGGAGCGACGCCGGCGACGACCATGTTCACCGCCAATCCGACGTCGTCGACGTCGAGGGCGTCCACCGTCAGGTCGGTGACACCCGGGGTGGCGACGGTCAATCCGACCGCCCGGGCGAGCTCGCAACGCTCGTCGGGTGCGAACCGGAGCCGGGCGCCGCGGTGCGCGTCGGCGAGTGCCGCCAAGTCCCGGTCGCCGCCCGCGCCAGTCGCGTCCGGCGGCCCGGCGGTGGGTGCCCCCCACGGCTGACCCGGCCGGATCACGGCACCGTGCTCGCGGCGGCCACGACACCCCGGAAGGCGGCGTTGGCGGCGTCGCGTGCCGCGTCGCGGGTGGCTGGGTCGGGTGCCACCTCGGCGACCTGGCGCAGCAGGTCGATGCACTGCTTGACGTGGCGGACGAAGTCGCCGCCGGCGAGCTCCTCGTCGTCGAGGACCGTGGCGAGGGACTCGCCCAGCACCCACTCGTAGATGTAGGGGGTGAACCCGGGGTCCGGGGGGCGGGTCTGGGGCAGCCCGGCGTCGTCCTCGGCCTTCACGAGGGTCTGCCACACCGATT
>DAIPLE010000147.1:0-5916 GCA_036769425.1 Actinomycetota bacterium | reverse complement strand
GGACCGATCACCACGGTGGGTTTCGGTGTGGTCGGCACCGTATTCGCGGGAGCAGTGATGACTGGCTTGGTGCTCGACGTGGTCGGCAACGTCGCCGGGATCGGGAGCGTCGTCACCGAGCCGGGTGACGTGCGGACCGACTGGTTCCCGCTCCCGCCGGTGGTGAGGACGATACCGAGGCCGATCGCGACGAGGAGCGCGAGGGAGACCGTTCCGACGATGACGACCGATCTGCGATCCACGAAACCCTCCGATGCGTCTCGGCTCAGTCTGGTCTAACAGACCGTGGTCGCGACGTCGGCCGCGTGGTCGAGCAACGTCTCGACCCGGCGCGCGATCGAGCTGAGGTCCTCGGTGCCGGTACCGCTCCGGCTGCCTCGCAGCCGCCGGGTGTAGACGCCCTCGACGATGCACGCCATCTTCCAGTAGCCGAACACCGTGAACCACGGGAAGGTGTCAAGATCGTGTCCGGAGCGCGTCGCGTAGCGGCGAGCGACCTCCTCGCGGCGCGGGAACGTGGCCGCGAGAGTCGGCGCGTCGGGGAGGAACGGCGACGAGTCTCCGGGGTCACTCCAGTACAGCAGGCTCCAGCAGCAGTCGGCGATCGGGTCGCCGATGGTGCACAGCTCCCAGTCGAGCACCGCGTGGACGCGGTGGTCGGCGCCGAGGATGGTGTTGTCGAACCGGTAGTCGCCGTGCGCGAGCCCGGGGGCGGCACGTGCGACGGGGATGGTTCGAGCGAGCCGGTCGTGGAGCTCGTCGAGCAGCGGTAGGGGCCGTACTTGGGCTCGCTGGACCTGGGTACGCCACCGATGGAGCTGGCGTTCCACGTAGCCGGTCCGGTGCCGGGACAGGTCCCCGAGCCCGAGCTCGTCGGGGTCGACCGAGTGGAACGCCACTTGGACGTCGATCAGCGAATCGGTGGCGGTCTCGGCGGCGTCGGCGCTGAGCGAGGCCGCGTCGGCGTTGGTGCGTAGGACCGTGCCGTCAACGAAGCCCATCACGTAGAACGGTCCGTCGGACACCTCGGGGTCAGTGCAGCGCGCCACGGCCGGCGCCACCGGCACGTCGCTGCGCCGACCCAGGGCCTCGATGATCTGCCATTCCCGGTTGACGTCGTGCGCGGTGGCGAGGAGCGCGGTCACCGGAGGCCGTCGGAGCGCCCACTGGTGTCCGGTTGCATCCACGACGCGGTACGTCAGGTTCGAACCGCCAGCAGGGATGAGCGAGTACTGCAGCGGCGGTTCGAGGCCCTCGACGTGCTCACGGAGCCACGCGGTGACGCGGGACGGATCAATCCCGGGGAGGTCGTCGTTCAGGCCGCGGCCCTCGCGCGCGGTGTGAACCGCACCGGCATGTGCTTGATCCCGTTGATGAAGTTCGAGCGGAGCCGCTGCACCGTTCCGTTGAGCTCCAGGTCGGGCAAACGGGCCAACAGCTCTTCGAACATGACGCGGATCTCGAGCTTGGCGAGATGCGAGCCGAGACAGAAGTGGGGCCCGCCCCCACCGAAGGCGAGGTAGTCGTTCGGGCTGCGGCGGATATCGAAGCGGTGCGGGTCAGCGAAGACCGCGGGGTCATGGTTCGCGGCGATGTACCAGAGCGCGATCTTGTCGCCCTCCTTGATCTGCTGACCATGAAGCTCGATATCGGCTCGCGCGGTTCGGCGCATGTACATCACCGGGGAGGCGTACCGGAGCATCTCGTCGACGGCGGCGGGCAAGAGCGACGGGTCGGCGAGAAGCAGATCGCGCTGGTCGGGATTCTCGACCAGGGCGAGCATGCCGTGCGAGATCAGGTTGCGGGTCGTCTCGTTGCCGGCCACCGCGAGGAGCTCGAAGAACAGGTCGAACTCGACGTCGGTGAGCCGCTCCCCGTCGACCTCGGCCGCGAGCAGCGTGCTGACGATGTCGTTCCCGGGGTTGGCTCGCTTCGCGGCGGCGAGATCGTTGGCGTAGCTGAACATCTCGAGCGCGGCGCCGGTGGCGTCTTCGGCGCTCACCGCATACTCGGGGTCCGCGGAGCCGATGAGGCGGTTGCTCCACTCGAACATCTTGTGCCGGTCCGTCTGGGGGACCCCCATCATCTCGGCGATGACCTGAAGGGGAAGCTCAGCCGCGACGTCGACCACGAAGTCGCACTCGCCGCGTTCGGCGATGTTGTCGATGATGTCGACCGCGGCCTGGCGGATCCGGTCGTGGAGCTGCTCGATCATGCGAGGCGTGAACCCCTTGTTCACCAGCAGCCGTTGCTTTGTGTGGCGAGGCGGGTCCATCATCAGCATCATCATCCGCTGCTGCTCCAGCTGGCCTTCGGCGGCTTCGTGGAGGGTGATGCCCCACTCGCTCGAGAACACCCGGGGATCCCGGCTGATCTGTTCCAGGTCGTGGTAGCCCACGACGCACCAGAACCCCGACCCGTTCGTTTCGGGATGGAAGTACAGGGGTGCGTCGCGACGCAGCGTGTCGAACATGTCGTGTGGGACACCGGCCACGAACGTGTCGAGGTTCGCCAGGTCGACGTCGGTGACCTTCGTAGGCATAGGGCAGCTCCTCTGTCGGACGGGCGATGCGGTCGGACTGGAACACGTTACGATCTGGCCACCGGGCGGTCCACGGCGCTCGAAGCCCGACTGACAAGGGGACAGCGATGCACGACCTCGTGATCCGGGGCGGCACCATCGTCGACGGCACCGGGGCAGCGGCGGCGCCGGGCGACGTGGCCGTCGACGACGGGCGCATCACCGCGGTGGGACGGGTGGACGCCGAGGGTGGCGAGGTCATCGACGCCACCGGCTGTGTCGTGACCCCGGGTTTCGTCGACGTCCACACCCACTACGACGGTCAGGTCACGTGGGACCCGACCCTGGCCCCGTCGTCGTGGCATGGCGTGACCACCGTTGTCATGGGCAACTGCGGGGTCGGCTTCGCGCCGGCCAAACCCGACCGCCGCGACTGGCTCATCGGGCTGATGGAAGGCGTCGAGGACATCCCCGGGACGGCCTTGTCCGCGGGCATCCGCTGGGGATGGGAGACCTTCCCCGAGTTCCTCGACTTTCTCGACGCGCAGCCGCTGGCCATCGACGTCGCGACCCAGGTCCCGCACGGGGCGGTGCGGGGCTACGTGATGGGGGAACGCGGCGCCCGGAACGAGCCCGCCACGCCCGATGACATCGCCGCGATGGCCAAGCTGGTGCGGGAAGGCGTCGAAGCCGGCGCCCTCGGCGTGTCGACGTCGCGGACGATCGCGCATCGGGCGATCGACGGTGAGCCGGTCCCGGGCACGTTCGCCGCTGAGGAAGAGCTGTTCGCCATGGGCCGCGCGCTCGGCGAGGCGGGGTCCGGGGTGTTCGAGCTGGCACCCGCCGGCGTGATGGGGGAGGACCTCGCGGCGTCCGACCGGGAAATGGACTGGATGCGGCGCCTCTCGCGCGAGACCAACCGGCCGGTCACCTTCGCGCTACTCCAGCACGACCACGACCCAGACCAATGGAAGCGCATGCTCGACCTCGCGCTCGAGGCCTACGAGGACGGGGTGCCGATCCGGCCCCAGGTCGCCGGCCGGCCCCTAGGGCTGCTCCTCGGGTTGCAGACCTTCCACCCGCTGCGCGACCGCCCCACGTACCAGGCGCTCGATCACCTCGACCTCGACGAGAAGGTGGCCCGGCTTCGGGAACCGGGCGTGCGGGCCGCGATCCTGAGCGAGCGACCACCGCCTCGGGAGGGAATCGAGGCGTTCATCGGGCTCGGGCTCAACCGGATCTTCCGGCTCGGTGAGCCGCCGGACTACGAGCCGGCGCCCGAAGAGAGCATCGCGGCAATCGCGGAGCGTGACGGCCGCGACAAGTGGGACCTGTTCTATGACCTGCTTCTGGAGAACGATGGTCATGAGCTGCTGCTCCGCCCGCTGCTCGGGTACTCGAACTTCACCCAAGACCCGATCCGCGAGATGGTCATGCACCCGACGACCGCGCTCGGGCTCGGCGACGGCGGTGCCCACGTCGGCTCGATCTGCGACGCCAGCATCGAGACCTACATGCTGACCCACTGGGTGCGCGACCGGACACGGGGTGAGCGGCTCCCACTGGAGCTGGTCGTGCGCAAGATGACGAGCGACACCGCGGCGCTCTACGGGATGCACGACCGGGGGACGATCGAAGTCGCCAAGAAGGCCGACTTCAACGTCATCGACCTCGACCGGATGGTCCTGCACCGACCGGAGATGCACCACGACCTTCCCGCCGGGGCCCGTCGGTTGCTCCAGCGCGCCGACGGATACGTGGCCACGATCGTGAATGGCGAAGTGATCATGCGGGATGGACACGAGACCGGGGCTCGGCCGGGCGCCTTGGTGCGCAACGGCCGCGCCGCTTGAACGAGGGGCGACGATGGGCAAGGTGTCAGTGATCGCGACGTTGACGGTCAAGGACGGCAAGGCCGACGAGTTCCCGGCGGCCTTCGAGGAGTTCTTCCGCCACGTCGAGACCGAAGACGGGACCGAGGAATACGTCCTGCACCGGTCGACGACCAACCCGAACGTGTTCTACATGACCGAGCTCTATGCCGATCAGAGCGCCTTCGACGCGCACGCGGGGAGCGATGCGTTCGCGAAGCTCGGTGCGTCGCTGGGCGACTACATCGAAGGGTTCGATCTGCAGCTCGCCGAGCCGCTGAAGGCCAAGGGCGCGGATCGGTGACGCCGCCGACGTGGCGGTGACCGACGCTCGCTCGGCGGTTGAGCGGATCGTCTACGGCTACGCCGAGCGAGTCGACGCGGGTGACTTCGCCGGCCTGGCCGACCTGTTCCGCCACGCGACCTACAAGGGAGGCGGCCCGGACGACCCTGGCGTCGTCGGTGCCGACGCGGTGCTGGCGATCCAGGAGCGGATGGTCCGCCGCTACCCCGACGGGACGCCCCGCACCAAGCACGTGACCACGAACCTCGTCGTCGACGCCGACGAGGATGCCGGCACCGCGACCGCCCGCTCGTACTTCACCGTCCTCCAACAGGTCGAGGACTTCCCGCTGCAGGCGATCATCGCCGGTCGGTATCACGACCAGTTCGAGCGCGTCGGCGGAGCATGGCGGTTGACGGAACGGGTGATCTTCTGTGACCTCATCGGCGATCTCAGCCATCACCTGACGATCGACCCGTTCGGGGCTCGCTGAGTGCTCCACGTCGACGACGCGGACCGGGTGCGCCTCCTGACCCTGGACCGCCCCGAGGCGCGAAACGCCCTGGACACCGCCCACTACCACGCCCTCGCCGACGCCTTCGACGACGCCGAGGCCCGTACCGACGTGGCGGTCGTCGCCCTCACCGGCTCGGCGGGCGCGTTCTGCGCGGGGCAGGACCTCGCGGAGATGGGCCGCCTCGGTGATCCAAGCGCGACCACCGACGAAGCACGAGACGGCCACGGGTTCACGCGGTTCGTGGGGGCTCTCGAGGCGTTCCCGAAGCCGGTGGTCGCCGCGGTCAACGGCGTGGCGGTCGGCCTCGGTGTCACGATGCTTCCGTACTGCGATCTGGTCCTCGTCGCGGACGATGCCCGGTTCCGGGCCCCGTTCGCCAGCTTGGGTGTCGTTCCGGAGGCGGGGAGCAGCTTCACGCTCCCGGCCGCGATGGGCCGCCAGGTCGCGGCCCACGTTTTGCTCACCGGCGCGTGGTTCGACGCCGCGACCGCGGTGGTGTCGGGGCTGGCCTGGAAGTCGTGTCCCGCGGCACAGCTCCTGGACGAGGCGCTCGACGCCGCCCGGGCCATGGCTCGCCTGCCGATCGTGTCGCTCCGCGAGACGAAGCGGCTGCTGCGGGCCGGATGGCTCCCGGCGGCACAAGCGGCGAGAGCCCAGGAGGAGGACGTGTTCGCCCGGCTGACCGGCGCGCCCGCGAACCGGGAGGCGATCGCCGCCTTTCTCG
>DAIPLE010000146.1:0-5959 GCA_036769425.1 Actinomycetota bacterium | reverse complement strand
TGCAGGCACTGCACGCGCCGCAAGCGGACGAAATCGACTCGATGGCCGTCCGCGACCCGACGATCATCCGCGACGGCGCCGAGGCATTCGGGCGCCAGTGCATCGTGCTGAGCACCCAGGTCAAGCGGGTCGGTCACCGGCCCGGGATCCCGAGCGGCTACGAGGTCTTCATCGACGGGGCGCGCCAGGCGACCGGGAAGGACGCGCTCGACTGGGTTCGCCAGGGAGAAGATCTCGGTGCCGGCGAGATCGTCGTCAACAGCATCGACCGGGACGGCACCGCCAGCGGCTACGACCTGGAGATCACCCGGGCGGTGGCCGACGCGGTGAACCTGCCGGTGATCGCCTCGGGAGGCGCAGGAACGGTCGAGCACATCGCGGCGGGGCTCTCGGACGGCGGCGCGCAAGCCGCGATCGTGAGCTCGATCCTGTACTCCCCGCGACTCGAGCGGAACCCGGCGGTGGCCGAGCTCAAGAGCGGGTTGAGCGAACGGGGGATCCTCGTCCGTCCGTTTCTCGACCGGTCCGCCCCCGGCCTCTAGGACGGTCCCCCGGCGGCAACTGGGGCCGTCTCGTCCCAGTCGAGGCGGGGCGCGTCGGCCCACAGCCGATCGAGGTCGTAATAGGCGCGGGTCTGGTCGAGGAAGACGTGGATGACGACGTCGCCGTAGTCGAGGAGCACCCAGGTGGCGTCGTCTCGTCCTTCGCTTCCGCTCGGCACCGCACCGTCCAGGTCGACGAGGGCGCGTTCGATCTCGTCGACGATGGTGCGCACCTGACGGGTGTTCGAGGCGCTGGCGAGCACGAACCAGTCGATGATGCTGATGATCTCGCCGACCTCGAGCAGGACGATGTCCGTGCCCTTCTTGTCGGCGGCGGCCTGCGCCGCGGCGTGCGCCCGGCGGGACGTAACCGGGTCCGAGACGGTCAAGCGGGGGGCCCGGCCTGGTGGACGGTGGGGCGCGACCCGGTCGGCATCACGGCGCAGTGTAGAGGCCTCGGGCCTCGATCTCGGCCATAACCGCGACGGGAACGAGACCGTCGACGGGTCGCCCCGCGGCCAGACGGTCCCGGATGTCGCTCGACGAGACGTCGAGGCGGGGGATCGACAGGCGTTCAAACCGCCAGCCAGGACCGGGGGGCTCGGCGTGGGCGTCCCCGGCGCGTTCGATGACCACGACGGTCGCCAAGTCGCGAGTCTCGTCGAGTCGCCGCCAGGTCGGCATGTTCGCAACCGCGTCGGCGCCGAGCAGCACGAAGAGCTCGCGTCCCGGTGCGGCCAGCTCCTCCAGCGTGTCGGCCGTGACCGACGGACCGGCTCGTTCGACCTCGATCGACGACGCTTCGACGCCGTCGACGCCGAACGCGGCGGCGCGGGCCAACGCCAACCGGTCCTCGGGCGACGCGACGACCCGTCCCCGCTTCTGCCACGGGTCGCCCGCGACGACGAGCAGCACCTGGTCAAGGTGCAACCCCCAACGGCACTCGGTGGCCGCGACGACATGGCCGACGTGCGCCGGATCGAAGGTGCCACCGAGCACCCCGACGCGATCCCCCACCGTCGTGAGTCTAGGAGTGGCTCCTGTTCATCGTCGTGAAACACGCCTGACCGTTTGGCGTCATAGGGTGCTACATCGTGGACGGTTCCTCCGAGACCGTGGCGGGCGGGACAGTGCCGGGCTCGGAATCACCGGCGCATGTGCTGGTGCGCGTCTGGCTGCCTGATCGACCCGGAGCGCTCGGGCTCGTCGCCTCGCGGGTCGGCGCGGTCGACGGGGACATCGTCGGCATCGACGTCTTGGAGCGGGGCGAGACCGTCGCGGTCGACGAATTCGCGGTCGAGCTGAGCAACGTCGATCTGCTCGAGCTCATGGTCCGCGAGATCGAAGAGGTCGACGGCGTCTCGGTCGAAGAGGTGCGCCTCGTCCGCACGTTCCCGGACCCCCGCCTCGACGCGCTCGAATCCGCGGCGGACCTCTGCGAGTCGGCGTCGGTCGGGGAGCTCCACCAGACCTTCGTCGCCCAGACCTGCCGCGAGTTCCTCGCCGACTGGTCGGTGCTGCTCGACGATCCGACGGTCCTGGCGCGGGTGGGCTCCACTCCCCCACCCGACGAGATGCTGCGGGCGCTGGCCGCGGGGACCACGGCGTCGCCGTTGGTCGCCGACGGCACGACCGGGCCCGATGACCTCGCGGTGGCGGTACTCGACGTGCACCAGTCGACCTTGCTGGTCGGTCGGGATGGGCATCCGTTCCGGCGTCGCGAACGGGCCCAGCTCCGGGCGTTGGCGCACATCGTCGACCGGGCCTGGACGTTGCTCGACCGCTGACGGCCCACGCCCCGGTGCCCGGGCGTCAGGCCCGGCCCGGCGAGGGGCGCGCCGGGCTCGACCGGCGGGTGATCGCGCGGTGGCTCAGCCTTCGGCGACGGTGGCGACGAAGCGTTCGAGCTGGCGCAGGTTGCGACACTCATAGACCCCGTCGCAGTACGGGACGTACTCGGCCATGATCGAGTCGCCGGTGTCCCAGTAACCGCGCGGCTCGGGGTTGAGCCATGACAGGTGTCGGGCTCGGTCCCCGAGGGCGCGCAGCACCCAGGCCTGCGACGCGTGGTAGTTGTTGCGGGCGTCGCCGAGGAAGATCAACGACGTCTTGTTGGTCACCTCGTTGAGGTGGCGGTTGTGGAACACCTCGAAGGCGTGGCCGTAGTCGGAGTGGCCGTCGACCCACACCACGTCGGCTTCGGTGTTGACGCGGTGGACCGCCTCGGTGACGTCGTCGGCGCCTTGGAAGAACCGGGTGACCTCGTCGATGCCGTCGATGAACACCCAGGAACGGACCTTCGAGAACTGGCTGGCCATCGCGTAGACGAACTGCAGCGTGAAGCGGGCGAAGCTCGCCACCGAGCCGGAAATGTCGGCGACGACCATGATCTCGGGTTTCGACGGGTGGGGATGACGGAACTTCGGCTCGGCGGGGACGCCGCCGTAGGACAGGGACGCCCGGACGGTTCTTCGGAAGTCGAGGTGGCCGCGGTGGCGACGTCGGCGCCGTTGCGCCAGCCGCGCCGCCAAGGACCGGGTCAGCGGGTAGATGGCCCGCTGGAGCGCGAGCATCTCCTCGCGGGAGGCGTGCATGAAGTCGACGTCTTCGGGGAGCGGTTTGCGCAAGGTGCGGGCCATCGCCTCGACGCCCCGGTCGGCGACGAGCCGGCGTCGGATCTCAGCTTCGACGAGCTCGCGCAGCATCCGGAGTCGAGCCTGGTACTCCTCGGCTTGGAGGCGCGCCGCGAGGTCGTCGGCGGGGACGTCGCCTTGTTCTTGGGCTCGGCCGATGAGCCGCGCCGTGAGGTCGTCCAGATCGAGTTGCCGCAACGTCCGGTACAGGTAGTAGGTGCCCCCGACGGGGCGCCCCGGTTCCATGCCGGCGAACTGGGTGACCGCAGTGGCGGCGAGGCGGCGCAGCTGGTCGCGGTCCATGTTCATCAGCGCGTCGAGGAGCATCTGGGCGAGCTCCTCGCGGGTGAGCTCGCCTCCGCCTCCCCCACCGCCGCTGGCTTCGCTGACCATCTCGGCCCACTCGTCGGCGTGGGCGTCGTCGGCGTCGACACCGGGGCTGTACAGCGAGAAGTAGACGTCGAAGACGGTCTCGAACGCGGGCCAGTGCCGGTGATGCTTGACGAGCGTCGCGCCGAGCGCGGCTCGGAACAGGTTCCGGTCGGCGATGTCGATGTGCTCGACGGCGCGCATGGCGTCGAGGTTCTCGGTCATCGACACCGGGAGACCGGCGCTGCGCAGCTCGTGGACGAATCCCTGGAGGACGTCGAGCATCGGCTCAGGTGGCGTCGCCGGCGGGCACCAGCTCCTTGCGGGCCTTGGCGATGTCGGACTGGTACTTGAGGAGCACGTGGAGCGTGTCGCCGATGATCTCGGGGGAGATCTCGGACGCACCGAGGAACAAGAGCGTGCGGGCCCAGTCGATCGTCTCGGAGATCGACGGTGCCTTCTTCAGCTCGAGCTCACGGATCGAGCGGACGACGCGGGCGACCTGGTCGGCGAGCTCGTCGTCGATCTCGGGGACGCGGACGCGCACGATGTCCTTCTCGCGTTCGAGGTCCGGGTAGTCGATGTGTAGGTAGAGACATCGACGTTTCAGGGCCTCGGACAGCTCGCGGGTGTTGTTGGAGGTGAGGATGACCAGCGGCCGTTGGGTGCCGACGATGGTGCCGAGCTCCGGGATGGAGACCTGGAAGTCGGAGAGGACCTCGAGGAGCAGCGCTTCGGTCTCGATCTCAACCCGGTCGACCTCGTCGATGAGGAGCACGACCGGTTCGGTGGCGCGGATCGCCTCGAGGAGGGGCCGGGTGAGCAGGAACGGCTCGGAGAAGATGTCGGATTCGACGTCGGACCAGGAGTTCTCGTGCTCACGGTCAACCTGGATGCGGAGCAGCTGCTTCTTGTAGTTCCACTCGTAGAGGGCTTTGGCCTCGTCGAGACCCTCGTAGCACTGGAGGCGGATGAGGCGGGCGTCGGTGGAGCGGGCCAGCGCCTTGGCCAGCTCGGTCTTGCCGACCCCGGCGGGTCCTTCGACGAGGACGGGCTTCTCGAGCCGGTCGGCCAGGTACACGACCCCGGCGATGTTGGTGTCGGCTAGGTAGTCGACCTTGCGGAGCCGGTCGATCGTTTCGGGGACCGACGCGTAGCGGGATGCCATTACTCGACCACCTGGCCGTCTCCCCATACTTCGTAGCGGTACGTCGTGAGTTCCCGCAGGCCCATGGGGCCGCGGGCATGGAGCTTCTGGGTGGAGATTCCGATCTCGGCGCCGAAACCGAACCGCTCCCCATCGGTGAAGCGGGTGGACGCGTTGACGATCACGACCGCGGCGTCGACCTCGTGGGTAAATCGGCGGGCCGCGTCGAGGTCGCGGGTGACGATCGCCTCGGTGTGGCCGGTGCCGAACCGATTGACGTGGTTGATCGCGGCGTCGAGCGACGAGGCCACCGCCACGGTCATCCGCAGGTCGAGGAACTCGCGGGCGAAGTCATCGTCGGTGGCCTCACCGAACTGGGGGCGCAGCCGTCGGGCGGCGGCGTCGCCGAGCAGCTCGACGCCGTGCGCCTCCAGCGAGTCGGCGACGCGGGGGACGAACTCAGCCGCGACGGCTTCGTGGACCACGAGGCTCTCGGCGGCGTTGCAGACCCCGGGCCGGCTGGTCTTGGCGTTCACGACGATGCTGAGCGCCATGTCGAGGTCGGCGGCGGCGTCGACGTAGACGTGACAGTTGCCGTCGCCGTCGATGATGGCGGGGACGGTGGCGTGCTCGCGGACGCTGGCGATGAGGTCGGGGCCGCCCCGGGGGATCAGGCAGTCGACGCTGTCGGTGAGCTGCATCAACGCCACCGCGCCGTCGTGGGAGGTGTCGTCGACGAGGAGCACCGCGTCGGCGGGGAGCCCGGCCTTGGTCATGGCGTCGCGCAGCACGTCGACGATGGCCCGGTTGGTGCGCAGCGCGCTCGAGGAGCCTCGGAGCAGCACCGCGTTGCCGGACTTGACGCAGATGCCGGCGGCGTCGCTGGTGACGTTGGGTCGGTTCTCGTAGATGATGGCGACGACGCCGATGGGGACACGGATCCGACGGAGCTCGAGGCCGTTGGGGCGGCGCCATCCGTCGATGACCTCACCGAGCGGGTCAGGCAGCGCCGCGACCTGGCGGAGCCCTCCGGCCATGCCGGCCAGGCGTCCCTCGTCGAGGCGGAGCCGGTCGAGGGGGGTGACGTCGAGCCCCGCGGCCGCGGCGGCATCGACGTCGGCGGTGTTGGCGTGGAGGATCTCGGGGCCTCGTTCGAGGATGAGGTCGGCGGCGGCGGTGAGGGCCGCTTCGCGTTCTCGGGTGGTGGCGGTGAGGAGCCCCCGGGAGGCCGTCTTGGCGCGGCGGCCCAACTCGGCGACGTGGGGGAT
>DAIPLE010000145.1:0-5984 GCA_036769425.1 Actinomycetota bacterium | reverse complement strand
CCCGAGCTGGCCTCCATCCTCGGCCACGCGGAGGTGTCGGCGGTCCTCACCGACGAGACGCTGCTCGGTACGGCGCTGGCGGTCCGTCCCGACGTCGCCTCCCTCCGCTTGGTCATCAGCGCCGGAGCCATCGATCGGGCGGACGTCGTCGCTTGGGACCAGGCCCGGGCCGACGACACGAGCGCGTTCCAGGTCGAGGTCGACGTGTCCGATCTGGCCGACGTGATGTACACGTCGGGGACGACGGGGCTTCCCAAAGGCATCGCGGTACGCCACGGCAACCTCGCCATGATCCCGAACGTCGAGCCGACCTGGACCGCCGAAGGGTGGATTCACGGCGCACCGATGTTCACGTTCGCCGGGATCGCGTTCATCTACAACCCCATGAAGATGGGGCTCGTCGGCCTGTATCAGGCGCGGTTCGACGCGGGACGCTGGCTCGAATACGTCGAACATGAACGACCGGCGTTCTGCATGCTGGTCCCGGCGTTCGCCGAGCTGATCGTCGCCCACCCCGATTTCGCCGGTCGGGATCTCTCCAGTCTCCGACAAGTCTCCATCGGCAGCGCGCCGCTCGCGCCAAAGACGCAGCTCACGTTGATCGAGCGACTCCCGGACGCGACCGTCGGGAACTCGTACGGCATGACGGAGGCAGGACCGGCGTACATCGTGATGCCGAAAGAGGAGATCAGCAATCGGATCGGATCGGTTGGGAAGCCGGTCGGCCCGATGGAGGTCAAGATCGTCGATGAGGGCGACGCCGAGCTGGCTCCCCGGGAAGTCGGGGAGCTCCTGTTGCGCATGCGGGGCAAGCAACGGGAGTACTACAAGAACGACGAAGCCACCGCCGCGACGTGGACCACCGACGGCTGGCTGCGCAGCGGCGATCTCGCCTACGTCGACGAGGACGGCTTCCTCTATATCTGCGGCCGCAAGAAGGACATGATCATCCGGGGTGGCAACAACATCTACGCCACCGATGTCGAGGCGGTCCTCCTCGAACATCCGGACGTGCAAGAGGCGGCGGTCACCGGTGTCGCCCACCCGGTGCTAGGCGAAGACGTCGCGGCCTGGGTCGTGCCGCGCGCCAACAGCGAGCTCGACCGCGACCAGCTCCTCACCTTCGTCGCGGCGCGTCTCGCCGACTACAAGCGGCCACGGCAACTACACCTCGTCGATGGCCTGCCTCGCAACGCGACCGGCAAGGTCATGAAGCACCGCCTCGAGGTGCCACCGGCACCCTGAGGTCGGACCGCGCCTCGGTCGCGCCGACCGGGGCCAAATCCCGGCGCGACTAGCGTCGCCCATCCGAAGGAGGCAGATCGTTGGCACTCACCGAGCTCAAGGGTCAAACGAGCGGGACGCAGCGGGTCGTGATCGAGCGCGGACCGGTGCGGGTCTTCGCCGAGGCGCTCGGAGACGCCGACGACGTCTACCAGCGTGACCAGGCACCGGTGCCGCCCACGTTCCCGTTCGTCATGTCGTACTGGGGATCACTCGGCACCGGCGGCGCGGCCGGTCTGCCGATCGAGCGGCTGCGCGGCCCGGGCCGCGCCATCCTGCACGGCGAGCAGGCCTTCGAGTACCACCGCTGGCCCGAGGTCGGCGACGTCCTTGAGGGGACGACGACGATCACCGACGTCTACGAGAAGGAACGCGCGAACGGGGGCAAGCTCGAGTTCTACGTCACCGAGACCGCATGGCGAGACGCCACCACCCACGACCCGGTCGTGACGGCCATCTTCACGCTGGTCATCAACGTTCGCCCGCCGCAACCGAGCTGACCGCCGAGTCTGTTCCCGCGGCGGATCCGATCCTCCGGTCAGGGGCGGAGCAGAAACTCGACGTTGTCGCCGAAGAGGCCCCGGTCGGCGCTGGGATCACAGCGCGCCGCTCGGTAGTCACCCAGGGGATCGGCGGTGCCCTCGGAGTGCGGCCAGTCGCTGCAGGCCATGAACACGTCGCCGACGTCACGGGCCAACCGACCGGGTCGCTCGTACGAGAACGCCGCGACCCGCACCTGGCGACGCACGTAGTCGCTCGGACGCAGCGCCAGATCGGTCAGCGCGGTGCCGTTCAGCCGCCGGGTGAAGTCGTGACCACCATCCAAGAACATGACAAACATCGGCAGCCAGACCGCCGAGAGCTCCATCACGCCGATCCGCAGATCCGGGTGACGTTCGAGGACGCCGTTGAGGACCAGGTCGGCGATCGCCACCGCGGCCGGCACCCACAAGAACACCGAGGTGAACACCGGAAGCGACTGGTCCGGGTCGGAGTCGTACCACGCATCACCGAACAGCCGGGTCTGGTTCGCGACATGGAACACCGGTGTGATCCCGTGCTCGAGGAACGCCCGCCAGGCCCGATCGAAGATCGGATCGGAGAGCGCCCGCCCATCCACGAGCCCGGGGGCGACCATCGCGGCTCGGACGCCACCCGCGCCGAGGGCCCGCAGCTCACGCTCGAGCCAATCGACATCACGCAGGGTGACGTGGCCGACGGGATGCAGGCGGCCCCGCCCGTCGTGGGCCGCCTGGACCGCCCAACGGTTCCAAGCCCGCATGTTGGCGAGCGTCGCGGGGAGGTCACCGGCGAGCTCCCGCTCCCAGAAGAGCCCGTAGTTCGGGAAGCACACCGCGGCGTCGACGCCGAGCCGGTCGAGTCGGGTCAGCCGGGCCGCCGGCTCCCAGAAGTCGTCCGGGAGCGCCTCGTCGTAGCGCGTGCGGGGTGGCTCCCCCGCCCGGGCGCGCTGCTGCTGGTCGCCCACGTCGTCGGGCCGACCCGGCGTCGTGACGTGCGCCAACCCGATCCGCTGCCCCTGCCAGCGGAGCCACGCGTTGCCGACTTCGTCGTCGACGATCGCCAGCATCCGGTCCCGGTCACCGGGATCGCCGTAGTCCGCCCACATGGTGCGGGGCTCGAAGAGATGCTGGTCGGCGTCGACGACCGTCATCGCTCTATCGTGCCACCCGCTGACAGGCCTGTCAGGGGCGTGCGAACATTCGCCCCATGGCGGTCTTCAACCATCTGGGGCAGTGCGTCGCCGACCTGGCGCGGTCGCGACGCTTCTATGAGGAAGTGCTCGGCTTCGAGTTCTGGCGTGAGATCGAACCGCCGGACTCGCCGTCTGATCAGCTGCTGGGCCTCACGGCACCGATCGGGATGACCGCCTGCTACCTGGGACGAGACGGACTGGTACTCGAGCTCCTGTACTTCGCCGGGGCCGGGGCCCGGCCGGGGCCGGCCCGGTCGCGGAGCATGAACGAACTGGGCCTGACCCACATCTCGGTGTCCGTCGACGACCTCGATGCCACCTGTCGCGCCGTGCGGGAGCATGGCGGCGAGGTGCTCGACGACACGAACATCGGGGCCGCGGTGTTCGTGCGTGACCCGGATGGTCAGCTCATCGAGCTGCTACCGATGAGCTACCGGGCGTCGGTGGAGCCTTGACCTCGGAGCTCGTGCACGCCCTCACCCTCGGCGACCTGGCCCGAGAACATGCTCGGAGCCGGCCTCGCCAGCTCGCCGCCATCGACGGCGACGTACGACTCGACTACCGGACGCTCGACACTCGGGCGAACCAGCTCGCCGACCAGCTGGCGGGTGTCGGCGTCGAGAGCGGAGAGCGGATCTGCTGGGTCGGACAGAACTCCTTCCGGGTGCTCGAGACGCTCCTCGCGGCGGCGAAGCTCGGGGCCCTGTTCTGTCCCGTCAACTGGCGCCAGAGCCCCGAGGAGCTGGCGTTCGTCATCGACGATCTCGATCCCCGGGTCGTGATCTGGCAGGACGAAGAAGTCGGTCCGTCCATCGACGACGCCCGCCGCCAGGTGAACCGCTCGCCCCGATGGGTACGCCACGACGACGACACCCCCGACAGCTACGAGGCGTGGCGCGACGCGGGCTCCCCCGAGGACCGTGATCGTCCGGTCAACCCCGACACCCCGCTCCTGATCGTGTACACCGCGGCGTTCGGTGGTCGACCCAACGGGGCGATGCTCAGCCACACCGCCTGCATCAGCCAAGGCCTCGTGTTCGGCCACTTCACGGCCACGTCGCCCTCGGACGTGTACCTCAACAGCGGCCCCCTCTTTCACCTCGGGACGCTCATGTACCTGCTGGCCACGTTCGTCGCCGGCGGAACCAACGTGTTCGTGCCCCGTGTCGACGCGTCGCTGCTCTGCACCGTGATCGAGCGGGAGCGGTGCACCGGGGCGTTCGTCGTCGGGCCCATGCTTGACCAGATCCTCGCCACCAACCGTGATGGCCGCTACGACCTCTCGAGCCTGCGAACCCCACGAGGCCGACCCGAATGGGATGCGATGACGAGCCCCGATCCGAGCCCGTGGGCGGCGCGTCCGGGTGGCTACGGGCAGACCGAAGCGGTCGGCATGATGACGTTCAGCTGTCTCGGCGCCGATGCCGCCGGAACCCATGGCCGGCCGTCGCCGTTAGTCCAGATCCGAGTGGTCGACGACACCGACCGGGAGGTCGACGCCGGTGAGGTCGGCGAGATCGTCGCCCGCGGACCCACGATCATGTGCGGCTACTGGAACCGACCCGAGGAGAACGCCCGACGCCATCGCGGCGGCTGGCATCACACCCATGACCTCGGCCGGCGAGAAGCCGACGGCTCCCTCACGTTCATCGGACCCAAGACCCGCATGATCAAGTCCGCGGCCGAGAACATCTACCCGACCGAGGTCGAGCGCTGCCTCGCGACCCACCCCGCGGTCGCGGAGTGTGCTGTGATCGGGGTCCCCGATCCCCGATGGGTGCAAAGTGTCAAAGCCATCGTCGTGCTGCGTGACTCCCAGACCGTGACCGAAGACGCGCTGATCGAGCACTGCCGGACGCAGATCGCGCCGTACAAGAAGCCACGGTCGATCGAGTTCGTCGAGGCGCTCCCGCGAGACGGCTTCGTTGTCGACTATGACGCCCTCGATGCGCGCTTCGGTGGGGGGAACTATCCCGGCGGAAGCACGCGCAGCGCATGAGCGGACCGGTGCGCAGCGGCGCCTACCGGCGACGGATCCGGGTCGTGATCGACGCGCCGGGTTCGGTGGCCGGTGGCCTCGAGGATGACTTCCACTACTTCCAGGTCCAGATTCGCCACGATGGCGCGCACGTCACCGCGGTGGACGCCAACTCGAGGCGCTGGCCCTGGACGACCTGTCCCGGTGCGGCCGAGCCCCTGCGGGCCCTCGCCGGTATGCCGCTGTCCCACCGATGCCTCGCGGTCGGGGATTGGACCGACCCTCGCCAGAACTGCACCCACATGTTCGACCTCGCGGGCCTCGCGGTCGCGCACGCGGCACGGGGCGGCCCGATCGGCACGATCCGCCAGTACGACGTGGCGATCCCGTTCGGAGCCCAAGGTGGCCGACGAGCCACCGTCGAGCTCTGGCGTGACGGCGAGTCGACCTTGACCTGGACCCTCGAAGGGATGACGTGCGTCGATCCGCCCCCGTACGCGGAGGTGCGTTGGCGAGGCGGGTTCCTTCGGTGGGCGGATCAGACTCTCGACCCCGACGCCGCGGAGGCCGCGATCGTGTTGCGGCGCGCCTGTGACATCGGGATGGGCCGGGGCATGGACCTCGACGCGATCCCGAACGCGGTCGACATCCTCGACACCCAGGGCCGCATCTGCCACACCATGCAGCCGGGCGTCGTCGAGGTGGCGCACCGCAACCGGGGGACGATCCGCGACTACGACGGCCGAGTCGACGAGCTGCTCGCCGACGGTCCGTAGCGTCAAGGGGCCAGGCGCATCTCGGTTGCGAAGCGCCGCATCCCGTCGACCGCTTCTTTCGAACGGGCCCAGGGAGCGACGATGAGGCGAGTCACGCCGATCTCTTCCCAGCGGTCGGCGTCGGCGATCGAGTCGACCGGACCGCCGAGGCAGAACTGGAAGCCGGCCGGGTCACGCCCCTCCTCGGCGAGGAGGGCGCGGAGCTTGGTGATCTGGCGGGCACCCGAGTCGA
>DAIPLE010000144.1:0-5995 GCA_036769425.1 Actinomycetota bacterium | reverse complement strand
GATCCGGGCCCCGTTCGTGATGGCCGGCAGCAGCGACGGAGGCGCCCACCTCCTCTCCTTCTGCGGCGCCGACTACACCACCCGCCTGTTGACCGAATGGGTGCCCGACGTGCTCACCATCGAGGCCGCGGTGGCGCGCCTCACCTCGATCCCGGCCCGGGCAGTCGGCCTCACGGACCGAGGGATGCTCGCCCCGGGTGGACCCGCCGACGTGCTCGTCATCGACCGTGAACGGCTCTCGACCCCCGACGCGCCCCGGTACGTCGAGGATTTCCCGGCCGGAAGCGGTCGCTTCGTCGCGGACGCCGACGGATACGCCGCGGTCATCGTCAACGGTGCGATCCTCCTCGAAGACGGGACCTGGACCGGGGCGACGCCCGGACACATCCTGCGCGGGGGCGCCAACCCGTAGTCGTTGAGGCCGACATCACCGGCGGGGCGCCCGGACGGTACGGCACTACCCTGACGGGCGCGTCACGAACCGTGGAGGACCGCCATGCAGCGCGACGACATGATCATCGTCAGCGTCGACGACCACGTCGTCGAGCCCCCTGACCTCTTCGAGCGGCATCTCCCTGACCGGTATCGCGACCTCGCCCCCCGGGTCGTCCATCAGGACGACGGCACCGACGTCTGGGAGTTTCACGGGTTGCGGGTCCCCAACATCGGCCTCAACGCCGTGGCCGGGCGGCCCCCCGAGGAGTACGGGATCGACCCGACCTCGTTCGACGAGCTTCGCGAAGGGTGCTTCGACGTCGAGAAGCGGGTGCTCGACATGAGCGCCAACGGTGTCCTCGGGTCGCTCAACTTCCCGTCGCTGCCCGGCTTCGCGGGGCGACTCTTCGGTGCGCTCGAGGACAAGGACGCGGCCCGGATCCTGACGCAGGCGTACAACGACTGGCACATCGACGACTGGTGTGGACACGCCCCGGAGCGGTTCATCCCTCTCGCGGTGCCCGCGATCTGGGATCCCGAGGTGACCGCAACAGAGATCCGACGGGTGGCGAAGAAGGGCTGTCACGCCATCACGTTCCCGGAGAACCCGGTGCCGCTCGGCCTGCCGAGCCTGCACTCGGATCATTGGGATCCGGTGTGGCGGGCGGCGTCTGACACCGGGATGATCGTCTGCATGCACATCGGGTCGTCGTCGAAGTTGGTGGTGACCGCACCGGACGCGCCGATGGACGTGATGATGCTCCTGCAGCCGATGAACATCGTGCAATGCGCGGCCGATCTCGTGTATTCGCCGATATGGAAGAAGTTCCCGGACGTGACGGTGGCGCTGTCCGAAGGCGGGATCGGATGGATCCCGTATTTCTTGGAGCGGCTCGATCACACGTATCGGACCCACCGAGCCTGGACCGGGGTGGACTTCGGGGACCAAACCGCGAGTGAGTTCTTCCTCGACCACATCGTGCTCTGCTTCATCACCGACCCGGTGGGCTTGAAGCTCGTCCGGGACCACATCGGCGTGGAGCGGGTCACCGTCGAGATCGACTATCCGCACTCCGACACGACGTGGCCGAACGCGCCCGAGCGGCTCATGGACGAGTTCGCCGGCACCGACCTGACCGACGCCGAGATCGACGCCATCACCCACGAGAACGCGATGCGTTACTTCCAGTACGACCCGTTCTCGATCCGACCCCGGGAGCAGTGCACCGTGGCTGCGTTGCGGGCGGAGGCGATCGGCGTGGACACCAAGCCGGTCGCCCGCGGGCGGCGGTTCCCCGAGCGGCACGGAATCACGGTCAACAAGCTGGCGCCCACGGCGTGAGCGCGACGCCGGGCGCGGGAGGCCCTGACAGTGCGGGGCCGGCTCCGCTCCGGACCCAGCCCCGTCCGTTCATCGTGCACTGGCTCGTGGACGCCGCGGTCGTGTTCCTCGCGACGATCATCGTGGCGTTGTTCCTCGGGGTGCCCTGGTGGGCGGTGCTCATCGTTTCGTTCGTGTTCGGTAGCTTCGGTGCCCGGCTCACCTATCGAGCCGACGTGCGCGCCATGGCCGAGCGTCGCAGCGGCTGAGCGACGAAGGTTCGGTGCCCCGGTGGTTCAACCCGGGAGGCGGTAGAGCATCTGGGCGTTGCCCGCGGCGATCGCCTGTTGCGACTCGGCATCCAGGCCGCCGATGTTGTCCAGCAGTTCGGCGACGGTCCCGGGGAACTTGGCGTCGGGATGCGGGTAGTCCGACGCCCAGATGATTCGATCCGCGCCGACGTAGGGCGACGCCGCGGCGAGGGTCAGCGTCTCCTCGTCGGCGTCGAAGGACACGTAGCACTGCCGGCGGAAGTACTCCGACGGCGCCATCCGGATGTTGGGTACGTCGAAGCCAAAAGTCTTGTAGTGGTGGTCGAGCCGTTCCATCCACGGCGTGATCCAGCCGCCATTGGTCTCCAGCACGATGAGGGTGAGATCGGGGAAGCGTTCGCAGACGCCACCGGCCAGGATGAACGCCAGGCTCGTCATCATGTCGACCGGGTTGCCGATGCACTGGGTGAAGAAGATGTTGTCCATGTTGAGCCCGGCGTTCATGGTCATGCCGGTGCTCGCCTTGATGGTGTTGAGCCGCAGGCCGAGCACCGCGCCGGGGACGTCGCCGGCCAGGAACGGGTGGAGGCCGAGGGGCCAGCCGGTGTCCGACGCGGCCTGCCAGATCGGATCCCAGACCGGGTCGAGGAAGTGCTTCCATTCCACGACCGGGTTCGGGCGGATGAACGTCCCGACCAGGTTGGGCTTGGTCGCGGCGCGCCGGAGCTCTCGGGCTGCGGCGTCGGGATCTTGCTGCGGGATGATCGCGATCCCGAACAGGCGGTTCGGAGCCGCGGAGCAGAAGTCGCTCAACCAGTCGTTGTAAGCGCGGCATTGCGCGATCGCGAAGTCGAGATCGGCTATGCCCGCGATGCCGAGCAGGTTCGTCGGGTACAAGACGGTCTGGTCGATGCGTTCGGCGTCGAGGTCCGCCAGTCGGGGCAGCGGCTCGAACGCCCCGGGACGGATCTCGGCGTACCGGATCGCTCCCGCGGCGGCGCGGGCCTGCTCCGCCGGGGGCAGGCCACCCGACCCGGCGTAGGCGAAGACATTGGCGGGGTCGCGGGCACCGTCGAACACCACCCAGTCCCGGTCGTCGGCGTCGGTCTCGACGTGCCAAATCCGGTCCCGATACTCGGCCGGCGCGTACTCGAGCATCCCGTCAGGGTGCTCGAGGACGTGGCCGTCGGCGTCAACGAACCGGTCCGGGGCTGCAACCGTCATGCGATCTCCTCCGTGGTCGATGGCGCTTGTCTAGTCTGACTCGATGCCGGCAACCGTCGTGTTGGTGCACGGCGCCTGTCACGGCGCGTGGTGCTGGGACAAGGTCGTCGCCGGCCTCACCACCCGTGGGATCCCGTCGGTGGCGGTCGACCTTCCCGGTCACGGTGAGAGCCGCGAGAGCCTCGGGGATCTCGCTACGGACGCGGCCGACCTGGGCGCCACCCTCGACGGCATCGACCGGTCGATCGTGTGCGGCCATTCCTACGGCGGCGCGGTGATCACCGAAGGCGCCGCAGGGCATCCGGGCGTCGAGCATCTCGTCTACATCACGGCGTTCGCGTTGGAGCCCGGAGAGTCGACCATGGCCGCGGCTTCCGGCGGCTCCGAGGCGGACACCGCGACGAAGTTGGGGGAAGCCATGCTGTTCGCCGATGACGGGACGGTGACGTTCCAGGCACCCGCCGTCGTCGACGCGCTCTACCACGACTGCACGCCGGCCGACGTCGAGTTCGCGTTGGCCCGCCTCGGACCGCAGAGCCTCAGCTCGCTGGCTGGCGTCGCGACTCGCGCCGCGTGGCACGACATCCCGAGCACCTACGTGATCTGCACCGAGGACCGGGGGGTGGCACCGGAGCTGCAGCGCCGCCTCGCGGCCCGCACCACCGAGACCGTCGAGTGGCCGACCAGCCACTCGCCCTTCCTGTCCCGCCCGGACCTCGTCGTGGACCTGCTCGCCAGGATCGCGGAACGCACCTAGGATCGGCGCGATGAGCACGCTCGAGGACTATGTCACGAAAGCCCGAGCGGCGCTCGACGGGCTGCGACCCCAGTTCGACGAGCTGCGCGTCCAAGCGGACCTGGCGCAAGCCGAGGCTCGCGACCGGCTCGAAGCCGGCATCGCGGCGCTGCAAAAGGCCCAAGCCGCGGCGAGAGCGCAGCTCGACCAGGCGGCGCGCGCCGGGAAGGACACCTGGAAGTCGACCGCCCAGCAGGCGGAGCAGGCGGTCGACGACCTCGGAACACAGCTGCAACAAGTCGCGGAACAGGTGCAACAGTCCGTCGGGGCGGCGGCACCCGCGGCCCAGAAGGGCTGGCGGACGTTCCTCGACGAGTGGAACCGTGAGCGCCAGGAGCGTCAGCGGCTGCTCGACGAGGATTGACGTCCGCTCACGAGCGACGAAACCGGCAGTTCTGGGACGCCGACGCGGACGACTATCAAGTCGCGCACGCCGCTGACCTCCGACCGGAACGGGCCCGCGCTTGGGGAGTGTGGCGAATCCCGGAATCCGAGCTGCAGGTCCTCGGTCCCGTCCGCGACCGCGATGTCCTCGAATACGGGTGTGGCGCCGCGCAGTGGTCGACCGCGCTTGCCCGCGAGGGAGCGCGGCCGATCGGGCTCGACCAGTCGCGGGCCCAGCTCCGCCACGCGAGTCGCCTCCAACGCGAGCAGCGGACCACGTTCCCGCTCGTCGCGGCCAGCGCCGAAGCGACACCGTTCGCGGCCGCGTCGTTCGACCTCGTGTTCTGCGACCACGGGGCGATGTCGTTCTGTGACCCGGCGGCCACGATCCCCGAGGTGGCGCGCCTGTTGCGTCCGGATGGCCGGCTCGTGTTCAGCAAGACGACGTCGTTGTTGTACCTGACGTTCGACTGGACGCGCGATTGCCAGGACATCCGTCTCCACCACGACTACTTCGGGATGCGGCTCTTCGACACCGGCGAAGGCACCGTCGACTTCCAGGTCCCGTACGGCGACATGGTGCGGACCGTTCGTCGCCATGGCTTCGTGATGGAGGACCTCGTCGAGCTGCAGGCTCCCGCCGGCGCGACGACGACCTACGACGAGTTCGTGCCCGCGGACTGGGCCCGGCGCTGGCCCGCCGAGGAGATCTGGGTCCTGCGGCGCGAAGGTTGACACTGGCCGGGCGCGCCTCCGCCGGTCGGTCGCGTGCAGGTACCGATCAGCGGCGCTCGAAGGTGACTCCTGCGGCCTCGCGATCCCAGGTTGTCGGTGTGACGCCGTCTTCTCGCAACTGGTACTTGAGTACCCGCCCGACCGGGTTGCGCGGAAGGTCGGGCCGGAACTCGACGTAGCGGGGTACGGCGAAGTAGGGCACATGGTCGATCGCCCACCGGCAGAGTGCTTCTTCGGTGATGGATGCCTCGTCGATCAGAACCGCGGTGACCTTGACGTCGTCTTCACCGACGTCGCTCGGCACGGAGTGGACAGCGACGTCCCGGATTGCCTCGTGATCGTGGAAGATTCGTTCCATCTCGAAGCTGGAGATGTTCTCGCCGCGGCGTCGAAGGTAGTCCTTCTTGCGGTCGACGAAGTAGAGGAAGTCGTCGGTGTCGAGGCGGCCGAGGTCGCCGGTGTGGAACCAGAGGTTGCGGAGCACGGCGAGCGTCTCTTCGGCGCGGCCCCAGTAGCCGGCGAACATGACGTTCGGGCGTCGGGGACGACAGACGATCTCGCCGGTGGTGCCGACCGGGACCTCGTGGTCGTCGTCGTCGACGATGGCCACGTCGAACTCGTGACGGTTGGGCTTCCCGGCCGCTCCGGGCTGGTTCGTCTCGCCGGCGGGGAGCAGCGAGATGAGGGACGCTTCGGTCAGCCCGTATCCGCCGCTAAAGGTCGCGCACCCGAATCGTTCGCGCCAGATGCGGTCGGTGTCGGGAGGGATCGGGGCCGCCGCACACAACCGCAGTCGGTGTCCGGGTTGGTCGGGGTGATCGGCGGCGT
>DAIPLE010000143.1:2253-5998 GCA_036769425.1 Actinomycetota bacterium | reverse complement strand
GAGATCGACTCGAGCATGAACTTGTACTCGCCGACCCGCACCGCCGAGAAGTGGTCCAGCAGCCAGTAGTACTGGTACTTGCGGTTCGACGGCGTACCGGGGGCGAGCAGGAACGACGTCTGGTCGACCCCGTCGATGAACCGGTCGGTGGGCACCGTGTCGGCGCAGCCGGCGAGCGTCGCGACGGTCGGGAGCACGTCGGTGAACGCGAACAGCCCGTCGGAGCTCTGTCCGGCGTCGACGACGCCGGACCAGCTGAACAACGCCGGGACTCGCACCCCGCCCTCCCAGGTCGACCCCTTCGCGCTTCGGAACGGCGAGTACGCGGCGTCGGGCCAGGTCTCCATCTCGGGGCCGTTGTCGGAGCTCACGAACACGAACGTGTCCTCGAGCTGACCGGTGGTTCGCAGCGTCTCGAGGAGGCGGCCGACGATGTCGTCGAGCTCGACGATGGTGTCCTTGTAGGGGTGGCGGGCCGGCGACACGCCGAGGAACCGCTGGTGCGGGTAGTTGTCGAAATGGGCTCCGCGGGTGCAGTGGTAGAGGAACCACGGGGAGCCGCGGCCCGCCATCCGCTGGAGGAACCCGATCGAGTAGTCGCACCACCGGTCGTCGAGCTGGGAGAGCACCGGGATCGTGACCTCTTCGACGTTTTCGACCTCGGCCCCGCGGGTGGCGTGCACGAAGCACCGGTTGAACGGCTGGTTCTTGATCCACTCGGTGCGCTCGTCGCTGTAGACGATCTCGGGGAAGAAGTACGGGTCGCGCCACTCGGTGTACATGTCGGAGACCGAGAGGAAGCCGTAGAAGTCGTCGAAGCCGACGTGCTGGGGCTGCGACGCGGTGTTCTCGCCCATGTGCCATTTCCCGACCGCCTGGGTGACGTAGCCGGCGGAGCTGAGGAGCTCGGCGAGGGTGACCTCGCCCTCGAGGCCGCCCGGCTCCCCGTACATCGGCGGGCGGAGCAGGCCGTGGCGCATGGGGAGGCGCCCGGTCATCAGCGACGCCCGTGACGGGCTGCACGACGGCTCCGAGTAGCACGACGTCAGGAGCAGGCCGTCGCGAGCCAGCCGGTCGAGGTTCGGTGTCGGCGCGCCGACCGCGACGCCGCCGCCGTAGCAGCCGAAGTCACCCCACCCCACATCGTCGAACAAGATGACGAGCACGTTCGGGTTCCGGCCCCGACGAGCCCGGTAGTCGTCGAGGCGCTGTCGCGCCGCGTCACGGGCCTCGTCGTGGACGAAGTGCGGCTCGCGGTGCGGCGCGACCGGGACCGTCGCCGTGACGATCGGATCGAAGGTCACCGCGGCGCCGCGCGCCACGCTGCGGGTTCGAAGCCCTGGTTCCGCCCGCGCGTCCCCGCGCCGTCACCGGCCCTGTTCTCGCGTTCCTGCACCCCGGACTCCCTTCGCGGCGATCATTCTGCCCTGCCCGGTCCACGACCGGCCCATGGCCCGGGACCCTGCCGCGGGGTCGGCGCTGCTGCGGCGACCGCGCAGCGAGCATGATGGACGCAGGAGCCGACGATGACCGATGCCAGCTGTGCGGGTTGCGGGACGACCGACGGCACCGTGCGGCCCCGACCGTGGCACGAGCTCGACGTGGCGCTCTGCGCGGGCTGCTATGCATCGCTGACCGGCGACCGCGTCGACCGGCGCGTCGGCTTCACGCTCGCCTGGGCCGTGCTCGTCACCGGGCTGCTCCTCGTCGCCGCGGGTGCCGCGACGTACCTCCTCACGCGGTGATCACGCCGCGCTGATCTGCTCGCGCATCCAACCCGAGGTGTTGAAGAAGTCGGCGACCGCGCTGCCCGGATGGACCAGTTCGTCGCAGGCGACGCGGGCCTCGTCGTCCAAGGACCGGTCGAGGATCCCGAGGGCTTCCTCGAGCTGCGCGAGGGTCCGCGGTCCTACGATCGGCGCGGTGACGTCCGGCTGGTCCTTGACCCAGAGCAGCGCCAGCTGTGAGCTCGTCAAGCCCCGGTCGGCGGCGAGCGCCGCGACACCGCGCGCAACCTCGAGGGCCCGGACGGTGACACGGTCACGCAGCTGGGGTCGCCGCGCCGCGCGCGAGTCGTCGGGGACCTGGTTCACGTCCTGGTAGCGGCCGGCGAGGATCCCACCCCCGAGCGGCGACCAGGGGAGGACCCCGAGGCCCTGCGCCCGGCAGAGCGGCAGGAGCTCGTTCTCGATGCGCCGGTCGAGCAGGTTGTACGGGGGTTGCTCGGTCGCATACCCGGGCCGGCCGTCGCGAGCCGCGATCGCCAACGCTTCCATCACCATCCACGCCGGGTGGGTCGAGCATCCGACGTGGCGGACCTTGCCGGCCTCCACGAGCTCGTCGAACGCGGCGAGGGTCTCGGCTTGGGGGACGACCATCGACGGGCGGTGCAGCTGGTACAGGTCGATGTGATCGGTCTGGAGGCTCCGCAGCGATGTCTCACACGAGTCGATGATGTGCTCGCGGCGGTGCCAGGTTCCCGGAGCCGCCTTGGCGCGCGGCATCCCGACCTTGGTCGCGAGGACCACGTCGTCGCGCCGACCGCTGGCGGCAAGCGCGGCGCCGACGATCTGTTCGCTGTTGCCTCCGGCGTACACGTCGGCGGTGTCGATCATCGTCACCCCGGCGTCGAGGGCGGCGTCGATGATCCGCGCGGACTCGGCGGGCTCGGTGGGGTCACCGAAGTTCATCGCGCCGAGGCACAGCGGCGCGACCCGAAGCCCGGTCGGCCCGAGGGGACGCAGCTCCACCGCTCAGACCCCCGACCGGTCGGGAGCGCTCATGACGGGCCGGGGGTGCATGACCGGGGAGTCTGGCAGGTCGTGGCGGGGAGCCCCGGAGGTGGGAATGCACCCACCTCAACGGGGCGACCCCACCGCTCGCCTGGCGACTACGCCCGCAGCGGGTGGGGCGGGGCTGGGTTCGCTGCAGACCACCAAGCGAGTTCGGCGGCGTGCGAGCACGCCGATCTCGCGTCCTGCATCTTTACTACCGCTGGCGGCCGCCCGACATTCCCGGCCCCCGAGCGCGGCGCAACTCGGGCGAAACCGGGTCGGTTCGGTTGCCGCGAATGCCGCGGACCGATCCAAACCCGGCCCACCCGCGCTGCGGCCAGGGTTCTGGGAGGCTGGGGCATGGCCCGCCCCGCACCGCCCGACATGCGTGACTGGGGGACGGTCTCGGCGGCGGAGCTGGCGCGCCTGGTGATCATCTCGCCGCACCTCGACGATGCGGTCCTTGGCTGCTCGTACCTGATGGCCGCGCACCCGGGGGTCACCGTCATCACCGCGTTCGCGGGGCGTCCCGCGGTGTATCCGGACCCGGTGCAGCACTGGGACGCGCTCGGCGGCTTCGGTCCCGGCGACGAGGTGCACGTCGCCCGACGCGCCGAGGACGCGGCGGCGCTCGCCGGGTTCGACGCCAAGCCGGTGTGGCTCGACTTCGTCGAGCACTCCTACCTCGAGCGTGCCGACTGGATCCGACCCGAACAGGTCGTCGACGAACTCGAGGCCGCGGTGCGCGCCGAGGCCCCGACGGCGGTGTTCGCGCCGTTCGGGTTGGCCAACCCGGATCACGACTGCACCCACGACGCCGCGATGCTGCTCCGGGAGCGGATGCTCGCCGACGCCGACGAGGGACCGTCGTGGTTCTGCTACGAGGACATGGGCTACAAGCACATCCCGGGCCTGCTGGCCTGGCGGGTCTCGAAGCTGTTCCGCCGGCGGGTGTGGCCGACCCCGGCGGC
>DAIPLE010000143.1:0-2153 GCA_036769425.1 Actinomycetota bacterium | reverse complement strand
TGGCCTGGCGGGTCTCGAAGCTGTTCCGCCGGCGGGTGTGGCCGACCCCGGCGGCAGTGCCGGTCGACGTCGACCATCCGCGCAAGCAGGCCGCGGTGGCTTGTTACCCGACGCAGGTCCGGGCGCTCGAGGCCGAGTGGGCGATGAGCACCAAGCTCGACGCCCCAGCCCCGGAGCAGTACTGGCGTCTCGCGCCACCACCGCCGGGTTGGGAGGCGTTGATCGACGTCTGATCGGACGCCGTACACTGCCGCCGGTCTCGTCGCCGGGACCGCGCGGACACGACGACTTCGCCGGCGTGATGTCCCGGCCTCCGACCGGGCGACCGTGACGACAGGAAGGACATCGGATGCGGTTTGGTCTCGACGTCGCGCAGCAGCGCCTGCCCTGGACCCAGGTGGTGGCCCGCGCCCAGCTCGCCGACCGGGCCGGCTTCGACGGGATCTGGGGCTTCGATCACTTCGTACCGATGTACGGGTCGGGGCCGGGCGAGTGCTTCGAGGGCAACACGACCCTGGCCGCGTTGAGCGGCCACACCAGCACCGTGCGACTCGGGCTGCTCGTCACCGGTCTCACGTACCGTCATCCGTCGGTGCTCGCGGCGGAGGCGATCACGATCGATCACGCGTCGGGGGGACGCTACGAGCTGGCGTACGGCGCGGCCTGGTTCGACGACGAGCACCGACGCCTCGGGATCCCGTTCCCGCCGACCGGTCAGCGCGTCGCGGCCTTCGAGGAGGCGGTGCAGATCGTGCGAGGTCTGCTGACCACCGACGGGTTCACGTTCGAGGGCCGCTACTTCCAGGTCCGTGACGCCACGCTGCACCCCCGTCCGGTGCAGTCACCGCACCCGCCGATCTGGATCGGCGCGTCGGGCGACCGGATGCTCGGCATCGTGGCGAAGTACGCCGACGTGTGGCACTGCTTCGGGGACCCCGCGAGCCTCACCGCGCGCTCGCAGCGGCTGAGTGAGCTCGCCACCGCGGCGGGCCGCGACCCATCGTTGATCCTGCGGGCCGGGTCGGTCTCCCTCGAAGACGATCTCGACGACGTTCGCCGCACGGTGGACCGCTGGCGCGACGCCGGGTTCGGCTACCTCGTCGCGGGATGGCCGTCACAGGGCGAGGGCCGGGTCGAGGAGTTCGCGGCGCGGGTGCTGCCCGAAACCCGGTGACGTCCTCGCCCTCAGGAGAGCGGCGACCAGGCTGACGTGCGCAGCAGCTGGCTCTGCCAGTCGTCGCGCACCTCGAGGGCGTCGTTCATCCAGGTGCCGGGCCCCCGATACTCGGGGGCGATCTCGGTCTCGAGAAGCCGGAGCAGCCGCGAGTGGTCGAGGATCCGCTGCCAGAGCACCACCTCGGAGCGACGCCCGGAGCCGAACGCGGTCTGGAACACCGCGAGGAGCTCCAGGATGGCGCGGCCCTCCTGGCGGCTCTCGGTGAGGCTCGGCGCGTAGTGGGTGCGGGCCTTCTCGAGGTAGTCGTCGAGCATCCCGTCGTGGGGCCAGGCGGTGTCCTCCATGAAGATGGTGAGGGGATGCTCGGCCGGCTCGGTCGGGACCGCGTCGAGGTCCTCGACAACCGGTGGGGACCAGGGGACGGGGACCAGGACCTTGGCGGTCACGCTGTGGCGCAGCTGGTCGACGTCGTGGGCCCAGGACCGCAGCGGCCCGTCCTGGATGGAGCGGGCGACGCGTTCCCAGGCGGCGCCGTCACGGACGCCGGTCACGGTCACCGCGGTGTACGCCCGGCCCGACCCGTGCGCGAGCTGCATGAAGTAGAGGAGGCGGGCGTCGTCGCCGGTGGCCAGGTCGGGCATCCACCGGTCGCGAAACGCCGCTTCGAACTGGTCTTCGGTGGCGCCCCGGACGCGGTGCACCTCGTGGAGGAGCAGCACGGCTACGCCGTCACGGCCCGCACGACGCTGTCGCAGGCGGCGTCGGCGAGGGCACGGATCTCGTCATCGGTCCGATCTTGGATCGGGTGCGGGACGAACACGCGGGCCGGGTCGGCACCGAGCGCCGCGGACTGCGCGTCAGCGGCGTCGATGAACTCGGTGGATGCGACGAACACGGTGGGCACGCCCAGGGCCTCCAGGTTGACGGTGTCGTGCACACTGCACGACGTGCACGATCCTCAATCAGCGAGCGCCTC
>DAIPLE010000142.1:0-6001 GCA_036769425.1 Actinomycetota bacterium | reverse complement strand
CGTCGGGTGCTACGCCTTTCCCAACCACGTCCTGGCCAAGCATCCCGGCCACGAGCTCGGCATCGCGATCCCGACGCTGCTGGACGCCGCCATCGACGAGCTCGGACCGGACCACGTCCGGTACGCGCAGGGCTGCGGCCTGCTCGACGACGACCGTTCGGGGATCGGCGAGGCCACCGCGCTCGCGCGCGAGAGCGACGTCGCCGTCGTCGTGGTCGGCGACGTCGCAGGGCTGTTCGGTGACGGCACGTCGGGCGAAGGGTGCGACGCGCCTGACCTGCGGCTGCCGGGCGGGCAGCACGACCTGGTGATGGCCGTGCTCGCGACGGGGGTGCCGACCGTCGTCGTGGTGTTCTCGGGGCGCCCGTACGCGCTCGGCGGCTACGAGGCCGCGCGCGGGATCGTGCAGGCGTTCTTCCCGGGTGCCGACGGCGCGGCCGCCGTCACCGGCCTGCTGTCCGGACGCGTGCGCCCGACGGGCCGGCTCCCCGTGCAGATCCCGCGCCACCCGTGGGCGTCGACGACCTACCTGCAGCCCGCCCTCGGGGGGTTCAACCCGGGCATCTCCACGCTCGACGCGCGCCCGCTCTACCCGTTCGGCTACGGCCTGACGGACGGCGCGATCGTCTACGAGGCGATCGAGGCCCCGGACGAGGTCGTCGTCGACGGCACGGCGGAGGTCGACGTGACGGTGCGCAACGGTGGACGGGAGACCGTCGAGGTGGTGCAGCTGTACGCGTCGTTCCCCACCTCGCCAGTGGTGCGGCCGACCGTCCAGCTGGTAGGGTTTGAGCGGCTCCCTGTCCCGGCGGGCGCCACGCGGACCGTGCGCTTCCGCCTCGAGGCCGCGCGTCTGGCCGCGACCGGCGTGGACGGCCTACTCGCGCTCGAGCCGGGTGTCGTCGTGCTCTCGAGCGGTCCTTCGGCCGCGGACCTGCCACTGACCGCACCCGTCCGGATCGTCGGGTCCCGGCGCGTCCTGCCGAGGCGCAGCCTGCGCACGCCGTCGTCGCTCGTCCCGGAGGAGCCCGCCGCCGTCGAGGCCGTCGAGCCGGCATGACCCGGACCCCTGGGGCCCGGCGTGGCGGTCACCCGAAGCGCAGCAGCCGCACGCCGTGCGCCGGCACGTCGAGCGTGATCGCTCCGGTCTGGATCTCCACGGCGTGGCCGGTCCACGCGTCGGTCGCGTGGTCACGGCCCAGGCAGCCGAGATCGGCGAGGTGCACGCGTCGGGTCGTCGCGGTGTCGCCGAGCCAGAACACCGCGCGCCACGCGACGTCGCCCGTCTCGGCGCTCCACACCACGAGGTCGTTGTCGCGCACCATCTCGTGGCTGCCGTCGCTGTCCAGCAGGGACAGCACGGCGTCGTTGGTCAGCAGCGCGAGCGTCTCAGGCGGTGTGTCCGGAAGGTGACCACCGACCATGAGCGGTGAGCGCATCAGGCACCACAAGGTCACGAGGGTGCGTTGCTCGTCGAGCGTGAAGCGGCTCAGCCGGTCGGGACCGACGTGCGCGCGGATGCCGATCCGACCCAGCGGCAGCATGTCCGCGTCCGCCCACGCCCCGGGCCGCTGGTGCGGCGCCCACCGTGCCGCGCGCTGGAACTGCTCGCGGAGCTGGGGCCACGCGTCCCAGAAGTCGTCCGAGATCCGCCACATCTGGGCGTGGGCCCGCAGCGTCTCGAGGTGCGCCAGGGACAGCTCCTTGCCGGGCGACAGGCTCAGCGTGATGGGGCGGCCGGTCTTGTCGATCGCGGCGGAGATCGCGGCGATCTCCCGCTCCTCGATGGGCGGGTAGAGGACGTCGTCGAGCTTGATGAAGTCCACGCCCCACTCGGCCAATGCGGCGATGAGCGAGTCGTAGTACGCCTGCGCCGCTGGGTGGGACATGTCGACGCCGTAGTTGTCGGGGTTCCACGGGCAGACGCTGGTCCGATCGGCGATCTTCCCGCAGGTGGCCGTCGAGCCGAACACCGGCAGGTCCCGTTCGACGGCGCGACGGGGCACGCCACGCATCAGGTGCACGCCGAACCGCAGCCCCAGCTCGTGGACCCGGGCCGCGAGGCCGCGGAACGAGCCGTCCGTCGCCGAGGGGAAACGCCCGGGCGCCGGCAGCGGACGCCCCCAGGCGTCGAGCACCGGGTCGGAGACGCGCTGGTAGCCCTCGAGCCCGGGATCCGGCTCGTACCACTGGATGTCCACCACCACCGTGTCCCAGCCGTGCGCACGCAGGTGGTGGGCCATGAACTCCGCGTTCGCGATCACCTCCTGCTCGGTCACGGACGAGCCGAAGCAGTCCCAGCTGTTCCAGCCCATCGGGGGCCGAAGGGTGGCGTGAGTGCGGGCGTCGAGCATCTCGTCTCCTCGTCGGGTGCGCAGCGGTTCGTCCCTGCCGGTCGGGCCCGGTGTGGCTGCGGACCGCGTGGCCGGGCCGGTCATCCGGCCCTGACCCGCAGGCTGGTGATCGACCACCGCGGCACGACGAGCGCCAGCTCGCCGAGCCCCTCGACCCGATCGTCCCTGCGGTGCAGCGCGGAGGCCTCGAACGCCGCGCCCGCCTCGGGCTCGCTGCCGGCCAGCACCGTCGAGGTCGCCGTGACGGGCCCGGTCACGCCCTTGACGGACACGCGCGCCGTCCGGTCGCGATCGCTGCCGTTCACGATGGTCACGACGCGCTCGACGTCGCCCTCCACGGTGCGGGAGGTGGCGCCGACGACGACCTCGGGCCAGCTGCGTCGGTCGTCGGTGTGGTCGTGCACCACGGCGCCATCGTGGCGGACGACCACACGTGACCCGTCGCGTTCGACCTCGATGCGCCGCGGGACCCCGGTCTGCACGCCGGCGAAGGGGTACGGGCCGTCGACCTCGTCGCCGAGACCGTCGTCGGAGCGCGACCAGATGAGCGACCTGTTGCCCCAGCTGCCCACGATGACGTCATGGGTGGTCCCCGACGCGGGGTCGCCCAGCCGGACCTGGAACCCCTCTGTGCCGTCCTCACGGGTCGCGGTCAGCGCGAGCCGCCGGGCCAGCGGGGGCACGGCGAGGGTCGTCTCGGGGTGCTCGTCGTCGACCACGACGTCCGGCAGCGGCACGCCGTCCGCCTCGATGTGCGTGAAGGAGACCCGCGCGCCGGGACAGGTCAGAGCGGTGGGGCCGAGGCGTGGCTCCGGCTGGTGGCCGAGGGGCGCCCCCGACACCTGCACGTCGAGCACCTGGTCGCCCCGGGCCTCGGCGAACAGCCGGTGCACGTCGTACGCGGCCGACCCGAGCACCGCGTCGTCCGTGAAGTAGATCAGGTCGGGCTCCCACTGGCTGTCGCCGACCCGGGCGAGCAGCGGCGCGTACGACGCCATGCGCACGATGTCGGCGTTGCGCTCCAGGGCGACCATGTAGCCGGCCTCGGCGATCGCCGAGCGCACCGTGGAGCTGCGCGCGGCCCACTCGCCCAGGTAGACGGCGGGCCCGGTCCGGTCGTAGGCGTCGTAGCGCTCGTGGTTCTGCCAGAGCCAGCGCGGTGTGCGGTAGCCGTGCTCGTCGACGAGGTCGATGCCGAGCCGCCGGCACAGCTCCCACCCGGCCTCGAAGTCGCGCCCGAACGGCCACGGCCCGGCCGTGCCGATCAGCTCGATCTCGGGGTGAGCCGCGCGCAGGGCTTCGGTCAGCTGGGCGAACCGCTCGACGAAGGGAGCGTCGACGACGTCCTCGTTGCCCAGGCCGATCATGCGCAGCCCGAATGGCTCGGGGTGCCCGGCTGCCGCACGCACCGCACCCCAGCGGGTGTCGGGCGCGCCGTTGGCGTACTCGACGAGGTCGACCACGTCCTGCACGTACTGCGGCATCCGCCCGGCCGGGATGGCCTGCGGTCCGCCGGGCACGTTCTGGCAGCACACCCCGGCCGCCACGATCGGCACCGGCGCCGCACCCAGCTCCTCGCACAGCAGGAAGTACTCGTGGTAGCCGATCGCCATGGACTGGTGGTAGCCCCACGTGTTGGGCAGGGGCAGCCGCTGCTCGCGCGGACCGATCGTCGTCTTCCAGTGGTACATGTTGTCCAGGCCGAACCCGTGCACGAGGCACCCGCCGGGGAACCGCACGAACGCCGGCCTGAGCCGGCGGACGGCCTCGACCAGGTCGCGTCGGAACAGCTCGGGCCGACCGCTCGCGTCGAGGGGGCGCAGCTCGACCAGGTCGAGGTCGACCCGCCCCGACCGTGCTTCGACGACGAGCTCCATGCGTGCGGCGTCCGGCCGGCGCAGCATCGTCCCGATCCGGTGCCACCGCCCGTCAGACGGCAGCGTCAGCTCGCTCGCCGCGGAGACCGAGCCGCCGACCGGTCGCAGCCCCGCCGTCAGACGCGCCCCGGGCTCGTGCGTCCGCGCCGTCAACGTCAGGCCGAACGTGGCAGCCGGCACCGGCATCCCGTCGGCGCCGTAGCCGCGGTTGACCAGGAAGGCCGCTCCTTCCCCTGGCAGGAGGCTCGCGTACGTCGCGTTGGCCGAGCTGTCGGGGAGCGCGCTGCCGGCGCGGACCTCCCCGGACTCCACCGACCAGCCCGTGAGGGGACCCCACCCTGGTCGGTCGGCCGGGCCCGCCTCGAAGTCACCGTTGCGCACCAGGTCGGCGTTGAGGCCGCCGTCCAGGGCAAAGTTGATGTCCTCGAGGAACACGCCCCACAGGTCGGGGCTGATAGTGCGCCCGGCCGGGCCGCCGACGACGACATCGAGCGTCGTGACGTCGTCGGTCATCACAGTCGTCCCACCAGGTGCGCGAGCCGTCCGTCCCGCGCGAACACCGGGATGACGTCGAGCGGGGCGTCCACCGTGACGTCCTGGCCGCCGTCGTGGACGGCACCGGAGTGCAACTCGGTCCAGCGTGCGCCAGCGGGCAGGTACACCGAGCGGCTCGTGGCGCCGGCCTCCACCACCGGGGCGACCAGCAGGTCTGGCCCGTACAGGTACTCGTCGAGGTCGCCCCAGCAACGGTCGTCGCCGGGGAACTCGTGGAACAGGCCGCGCATGACCGGTTGCCCGTCGGTGTGCGCCTGCCGCATGAGCTCGCGCGTGTAGTCGCGCAGCGCCTCGCGCAGGTGCAGGTAGCGCGCCAGGATCCGGTAGGTCTCCTCGCCGAACGACCACACCTCGTTGGGCGCGCCCGTCGACTGCCGGGGCGTCCCGTCGGCGGCCACCGGGGTGACCTCGGGCAGCCGCGTGCCGTGCATGCGCATCACCGGCATGAAGGTGCCCGCCTGGAACCACCGCACCACCAGCTCGTGGAAGGCCGGGTCGTCGGTGCGAGCGCCCCAGAACCCGCCGATGTCGGTGGTGAACCACGGGATGCCGGCGACGCCGAGGTGCACGCCGGCGGTCAGCTGGCGGCGCAGGCTCTCGAACGTCGAGGCGATGTCGCCGGACCACATCAGGGCGCCGTAGCGCTGCGAGCCGGCCCACGCGCACCTAACCAGGTTGACGACGTCCTCGACGCCGTCGGCGCGCAGTCCTTCGTAGAACGCGCGGGAGAAGTGCTGCGGGTAGAGGTTGGCGACCTCGTCGCCCTGGCCCGCGTGGAAGCGCCACGCGTCCCAGTCCTGCTTGCCGAACTCCGGCTCGGCCTCGTCGAGCCAGAACAGCCGGATCCCGTACCTGCCGTAGCCCTGCCGGCATTGCTCCCACAGGAACTGGCGCGCCTCCGGGTTGGTGGCGTCGACGAACCGGCTGGGCCCGCCAAACCACATCTGGACGTCGATGCCGCGGTTGGTCGCCACGAGCAGGTTGCGGCGGTCCATCGCGGGGAAGTTCAACGAGTCGAGTGCGACCTGCGGCCACACCGACACCATCAGCTCGACACCCATCCCGCGGAGCTCGTCGACCATCGCCTGCGGGTCGGGCCAGAACTCCTCCTCGAAGCGGTAGTCGCCCATGTGCGGCCAGTGGAAGAAGTCCGCGACGACGACGTCCAGCGGCAGGCCGCGCCGCCGGTGCTCGCGGGCGACCTCGAGCAGCTCC
>DAIPLE010000319.1:0-1810 GCA_036769425.1 Actinomycetota bacterium | reverse complement strand
CGGCGACCCGGATCACCCCTCGCGGGTCGCCGCGCGAGAGGAGCGGACGCAGCACGAACGCGTCGAAGGCCATCACCAGATCGATGACCGCGATGGCCGCCGCGAGACCGAACGCCCATTCAGGGCGGCGGCCGCGCGCGACCCCCGCGTCGGGTCGACCGTCCCGACTCGCAGCCGGGACGCGGCGACGGGCGATCGGCGACCCCGGTGGGTCCTCCAGGGCAGACGCTCCTCGGTCGGGGTCGACGGCTCACCGCGCGGTTGGACGGGTGCCGTTCTGTTCTCGACGTCGATCGTGTCGAAGCGTGACACGAGCCGGGCGCGGATCGCGGCGCGGCCCAGTCTGAGCGGTTCGCGCTCGAGGCTGCGATTTAGCTGGACGGCGTGGAACGACTACGGGTTTGGGGTCATCGAGTGTGCGGCGCGTTCGACGGCGCGGACGATCCCTTGGTACCCGGTGCAGCGGCAGAGGTTGCCGGAGAGCATTTCGAGGATCTCGTCGTGGGTCGGTTGGGGATGTTCGGCGAGGTAGGCGTGAACGGACACGACGAATCCTGGGGTGCAGAAGCCGCACTGCAGGCCGTGCTCGGCCCGGAACGCCTCTTGGATGGGGCTGAGCTCGCCCGCCGGCGCGAGGCCTTCGACGGTGGTGATCTCGGCACCCTCGGCTTGTACGGCGAACATGAGACAGGAGCGCACCGCGTCACCGTTGATGATGACGGTGCACGCGCCGCAGACCCCGTGCTCACACCCGAGGTGGGTGCCGGTCAGCACGCAGTCCTCTCGCAGGAAGTCCGCGAGTGTCTTGCGGGTCTCGACCGTGGCGTGGTGCGCGGTGCCGTTGACGGTCAACGAGATCGTGCGTTCAGGCATGGTGGGCCTCGTCGAGGGCTCGGGTGAGGCTGCGTTCGACGAGGTGCCGGCCGACGGATCGGCGGTACGTGCTGGATGCGTGCACGTCGTCGGGGGGTTCCAGGTCGCGGACGGCGAGGTCCGCGGCTTCGCGTATGGCCGCCGGATCAGGGTGGGAGCCGATCAGCGCGGTCTCGGCGGCGGGGGCCCGCACCGGGGTGCTGGCCATCCCGAAGAGCGCGATCGCGGCGCGTTGGATGGCGCCGTTGGCGTCGAGTTGGAGCCCGGCCGTGACTCCGGTGAGCGCGAAGTCGCCGGCCCGGCGGGCCACCTCGTCCACCACGAATCCGCAGCGACCGTCCCAGACGGGGAACTGGACCGCGGTGAGCAGCTCGTGTGGTTCCAGGCTGGTCGTCCAGGTTCCGACGAAGAAGTCCGCGGCGGGAACGGTGTGACGCCCGGCGTTGGTTGCGATCTCCATGTGGGCGTCGAGGGCGAGGGCGACGGCCGGCAGCTCCGCGGCTGGATCGGCGTGGGCGAGCGAGCCTCCGACGGTGCCGCGGTTGCGGATCTGGAAATGGCCGATCAGCGGGGCCGCGCGGGCCAGGAGCGGCACGGCCTGGGCCACCTCGGACCGCTCGATCGTCGCTTGGCGAGTGGTGGCTCCAACAGTCAGGCTCCCGTTGTCGCGCCGAAGTCCGTCGAGCTCCGCGACGCGGTTGAGATCAACCAGATGCTCGAAGCGGGTCAGGCGGAGTGCGAGCATCGGAACGAGGCTCTGGCCGCCGGCGAGCGGCTTGATCTCGTCGCCGTGTTCGGCGAGGAGCGCGACCACGTCGGCGACGGTGTCGGGCGCGTGGTATTCGAACGGGGCCGGCTTCACGTCACGCCGCCCGGCCCAACCGCGGGGCCCGCGTGTGGTTCGTGGTCGGATGCGATGTCGACCCCTCGAGTGGGT
>DAIPLE010000141.1:3447-6029 GCA_036769425.1 Actinomycetota bacterium | reverse complement strand
TGCTCGCGGTCCTCTACCGGACGGCGCCCGACCGGTACCGCCAGTGGCGCAACGTCTTCCTCGTCCTGCTCGGGCTCTCCCTGTTGTGCTTCTGGCTGTACCCGTTGCTGCCACCGCGGCTCGTCCCTGGTGCCCATCACGTCGCTGACACGTCCAGCTCCTACTTCAATGTCAACCAGGTCCCCGGTGCCGGGGTTGTCACGGCCGCGACGCGCTCGAGCGCCCCGCAGTGGGCACCGTTCACGAACCCGATGGCCGCGATGCCGAGCCTCCACGTCGGCTGGGCGATCTGGGCTTCGCTCGCCATCTGGCCCGTTGCGCGGCGACGCTGGAGCCGGTGGGCGGTCGCGCTGTACCCGCTGGCGATGATCTGGTCGGTCCTCGTGACCGGCAATCACTGGCTGTTGGACGCCGTCGGGGGCGTCGCGGTCGTCGCGGTCGCCTACCTGGTGACGTGGGCGGTCAGCACTGTCGGGCGGGGCCTGGCTGTCTCGGCGCCCACCGTGGCTCAGCCGATCGGTAGCGAGGCAACCCGAATGAGCGCGTAGACGAGGCACAGGCCCCCAAGCCCGAGGACGACGATGCGCATCTCGAGCCAGGCGAATCGCATCGAGATGCCCGCGAAGAACAACACCGAGGCGAAGAAGACGGTGCTGAAGACGTACGCGTCGGTGCGTTCCGTCGCGTCGCGCCCGCCGGTGAAGGCACGATCCGCCTTCCGCTCCAGCTGGTTCACCAGCGCCGCTTCCTGAGGGTGGTACTGCGGCATCAACAGCGGGCTCGGCGTCGCCGCCGGGTTGTTCAAGGGGTCTTGGAGGAGCCAAGCCTGAAACGCGGGTCGAAACTCCGGCCGGAAGCGAGCCTCGTACACGCGGGTGAGCGTCGCGTTGCCTTGCGTTGACGCGTCGAGCCACCGGTTGAAGTTCAAGAGGTCTTGGAGGCGGTCCTGTCCCGCGGCGGTCGAGGCGCGGTTCGCCAGTGTCCGCGCCGTGTTGGCCTCGGCGTAGTGGCGCGCCTCGATGCCGCTCCATCGGGCTGCTTGGTATCCGCTCCACGCGATGCCAACCGTCGCGATCGACAGCAGCAGCGTCGCCAGCAGTTCGAGGGTCCGCTCACGGTGGGTCGTTCCCGCGCCGGGCTCCGAGAGCTCGTGGGGGGTGTGGAGGTGCACGTGCTCGGCCATGAGCTCGCCTGATCCTAGAGAGGTGGCGACTCGAACGTGGGGCACGGTCTCGCGCTCGGTGATCCCGAGATGGCGTCTGACTCGGCACGAGGCCGAGCGGGTGGTTCGCGGTGGTCCGGCGTTGCCTGGTGCCTCGATCGGCGCCGCTTCGCGCCAACCGCGATACCTGCTCGGTGCCCAGTCGACAAGCGAGCGGGGTGATGCTTCGCTCCGCAAGTGGTCTCGGTAGCGTGAGCGCGATGCAACCAGCGGTGCCGGGTCGCCTTCTCGGAGGCCGCTACCGACTGCTCGACTTCCTCGCCCGCGGCGGCATGGCGTCGGTCTGGATCGGTGAGGACACGCTGCTCGCGCGGCGGGTGGCGGTGAAGACCCTGCATCCTGAGCTCAGCGCCGACGAGTCATTGCGAGCCCGTTTCCGCAACGAGGCGATCTCGTCGGCGAGTATCGAGGACGCCAGGATCGTCGGGATCTATGACACCGGCGAGGACGACGGCGTCGCGTACATCGTGATGGAGTTCGTTGAAGGCCAAGACATTCGGCGCCTCCTCGCCGACCGGGGTCCGCTGTCACCGTACGGAGCGACGCGCATCGCTCGTGACGTCGCAATGGCACTCCATCACGCGCACCGCGCGGGGATCGTCCATCGCGACATCAAGCCGGCCAACGTCCTCGTCAGTCGAGACAACCGCATCAAGGTCACCGACTTTGGTATCGCCAAGGCCAACAGCTCGCAGAGTGATCTGACGAGCACCGGTGTGATCGTCGGGACCGCCCGATACCTCGCGCCCGAGCAGGTACGAGGCGACCCGGTCGACGCCCGGGCTGACGTCTATGCGGTCGGGCTCCTGCTCTACGAGATGCTGACCGGCCGGCTGCCGTTCCATGGAGACACCGACATGAGCACGGCGCTGGCTCGGCTGACCACACCGCCTGACCCGCTGCCGAGGGAGGTACCGGCGCCGGTGGCGGCGATCGTCGAGCGGTGCTTGGCCGTCGATCCGGCGCACCGGTACGCCAGTGCCGCGGACCTCGCCGCCGCGCTCGACGCCGCCAGCGACGGCGATCTCACCGTCGGGCGCGACATCACCGCGACCCTCGCTAAACAGCAACCACGGCCGACGCGGGAGAGCTCACCCCCACCGGCCGCGCCTCGGCCTCGGCGACGCGGTCGCCTCCTCGCGCTGCTCGTCGTCGCCGTCCTCGCCGCGGGCGCGGTCGGCGCCTACCTCCTCGTCCCGGACCTCACCACGGGTGGCGGCTCTCCCACCCCCGGTCCCGCCGCGGCGCCACTGCGACTCGTCGCCGCCCAGGACCTCGACCCGTTGGGGAACGACGGGCAGGAGAACCACCGGCTGGTGGGGCTGGCCATCGACGGGAACCTGCAGACGGCGTGGCCGAC
>DAIPLE010000141.1:0-3347 GCA_036769425.1 Actinomycetota bacterium | reverse complement strand
TCTGGCTCACGCTCCTTCCAGAAGGCGGCAAGCTCGACGTTGCCGAAATCCAGGTGCGCTGACCCGACCCGGTTCGACAACGCCTTCGACCTGGGCCTTAGGAGCTGGCTTTCTTCTGCTCGCGCTGCTCTCGATGCCACGTCGCTGTCGGCAGGTCCGGGGGCAGGGCTCGAGAGCGCTTCAGCTCCGAGAAGTTCCCGTAGCGCATCAGTCCCACGGTGTGGCGCCATAGCGTCACCGCGTCCTCGTCGCTCGGAAGCACGCTGATCACCGGTCCGAAGATCGCCGGCCCGGTCCCGGCGTCCAGCACCATGGTGGGAACACCGAAACTGCCGGTGTGCTCGACGAGGGCGTCATGCTCGGCGAGCACGGCATCCCACGACTGCTCGTCGGCGAGCGCCTTGTCGCACAAGCCGGGGTCGAGGCCCGCCTCGTCGAGCGCTTCGCGCACCGCGGCGACCGGATCGTCGGGCGGTGGCGGCGCCTCCCAGATCCGGCGTCCCAACGCGGCGTAGAACGGACCGATCGCCCTCGCGCCGAGGCTGTCACGGATCGTGATCGCCGTGCGCAACGCGGGCGCGGAGCGCGCCTCGAGTTCGCCACGATCCTTGCCCTCCTCGAGGTTCACGATCTCGAGGGAGAACACTCCCCACTCCAGCTCGATTTCACCGAGTTCCTCGAGCCGTCGCGCCCAGCGTGACGTCTGATAGCACCACGGGCACAGCGGATCGAAGTGAAACTTGACCTGTTCCAACGGGACCTCCCGACTCGGCGTGGCGGTCGGGCCACCGTACTCCCGACGTTCGGCGGCACAGACGGGTCGTGCTCGGGCATGCGAGGATGCCGTCGTGGAGTCGCAGCTCGTACGTTTCGAAGGATTCGAGGGCATCCATCTCGTTGGGGACCGCTGGGGGCGCGACGACGCGTGGCCCGTGCTCTTGATGCACGGTGGCGGTCAGACCCGTCACGCCTGGGGCAACACCGCGAGCGTGCTCGCCGACCACGGTTGGAACGCGGTCTCGTTGGATTTGCGGGGACACGGTGACAGCGAATGGGCGCTCAACGGCGACTACTCCTTCACGGCCTACGCCGCGGACTGTGTCGCGGTCGCGGACCAACTGGGGCGCCCACCGGTGCTCGTAGGAGCCTCCCTCGGCGGTGTCGCCGCGATGCTCGCCGAAGGCGGGAGCGACCGTGTGGTCTCAGCCGGCCTCATCGTCGTGGACATCACCCACCGCAGCAATCCCGAGGGCATCGGCCGGATCCGCGACTTCATGGCCTCCGGTCTCGGTGGTTTCGCCACCCTCGAGGACGCGGCTGACGCCATCGCGGCGTACACGCCCAATCGGCCGAAGCGCGTGAACCCGGCTGGGCTCATGAAGGTGCTTCGCCAACGCCGCGACGGACGGTGGTACTGGCATTGGGATCCGAAGTTCCTGGAACACGGACGCACCGAAGTGCCGCGCGAGGACTTCCAAGCCCTTTTCGAAGCGGCGTTGCGGGGCATTCGCGTTCCGACCCTGCTGGTTCGAGGCTTGCTGAGTGACGTCGTGACCGAAGAGGGCGTCCAGGACTTCCTTGAAAAGATTCCCGGCTCGAAGCTCGCCGACGTCGGCGAGGCCGCCCACATGGTCGCCGGTGACCAGAACGACCTCTTCTCGGACGCGGTCGTCAACTTCTTGGAACACGACGTTCGTCCGCTGCTCCCGCGCTGACGGGCCGGCGCAGGCCGGGGCCAGCCGCGACAACCGCCCCGGTCTCGGGCCCCACGCGGTGGATCGGATCCGATCGAAACGGGTCCGGTGGGTGGACCGAGCATCGGGTGGGAACGCCCAGGTGAGGTGCTCCCTACACTCGCCGGTCCGTGCCCCGACTGGTGCTCAACTACGACCTGCGCCATCCAGCCTCGTTCGGCGCGTCGGCCCGGGCGACGTACGCCGCGGCACTGGACCAGATCGCGTGGGCCGACGAGCACGGTTTCGCCTTCGTCGCGTTCGGCGAGCATCACCAGTCCCCCGACGGATACCTGTCGTGCCCGCTCGTGTTCGCCGCGGCGATTGGCGGCCGCACCAAGACCATCCGGGTGCGGGTGTCGGCGCTCCTCGCTCCGCTCTACGACCCGATCCGGTTGGCCGAGGAGATCGCGGTCGCGGACCTGTGTCTGGGTGGCCGGCTCGACGTGGGGATCGCCGCCGGGTACGTGCGTGAGGACTTCGCCATGTTCGGCGCCGACTACACGCGACGCGGTCAAGAGCTCGAGAGCACGGTCGCGCTCCTCCGTCGAGCGTGGGCCGGCGAACCGTTCCTACATCGTGGGACGACGGTGCGCGTCACCCCGCGACCGGCGCAAGACCCGATGCCGCTGTACCTCGGTGGCGCGGCCCGGCCGGCAATCGAGCGGGCGGCACGAATCGCGGACGGCTACTTCCCTCCGACACCCGGCCGATGGGAGGTCTACCGCGAAGCCTGTCTCGGGCTCGAGAAACCCGATCCGGGGCCGATGCCGCGCCAAAGCCCGATCTTTTGCTGGGTCACCCGTGACGACAAGGAAGAGGTGTGGGCCCGACTCGCACCCCACGTTCGTCACCAGACCCGGAGCTACGCGGCGTGGACCTCGAGCGGTTTGGGCCGCCCCGCCGGTCCGTTCGTCGACGCCGACGGGTCCGACGATGTGCGTCCCGGAGGTGCGTATCTCGTCCTCACCCCGGAGGAGACGGTCGAGCTCGCCCACGACCTCGGCGACGACGGCCGGCTCAACTTCAGTCCCCTCTTGGCCGGCATCGACCCGGCGTGGTCGTGGTCGATGCTCCGGGTCATCGAGGACGAGGTGCTTCCCCGCCTCGACCCGTCACCGCGCTGACCGCGGCATGGTCGCGGCCCGGTCGACACGCCCTACCGCCACGAGCGAAGCCGACGGGCGGGAACCGGGCCGACGCCCTGGTGCTCGACGGAAATGAGTACCGCTTACTCACCCCGGGGTCGCCGGCGGTGTTCTAAGAACAGGGGGTCCGAGAACCAACCGCTGACCCAGGTCACGGGCCCCATGGGCACCCGAGGGTGGGGGAGGAACCAGCATGAATCGGCGGTCCGCAACGAGGCTGATCGGAAGCCTGGTCGGGCTCGCCGGCGTCGCGTTCTCGCTGACGCTGCTGTCCCGGTCGATGCGCGCCGTCCAGGCAATCGGTGGCGTCTGCCGCTCGGGTGCCAGCGCGACGCTGATCACCCATCCCTGCCCCAACGGCGTGGCTGGCGTGCTCCCGCTGTCGATTTTCGGCGGGCTGAAGGAGACTCGCATCCTGCTCCTCGGCGCCGGTCTGACAAGCGAACATTTCAACTTCGTCCATACA
>DAIPLE010000318.1:0-1821 GCA_036769425.1 Actinomycetota bacterium | reverse complement strand
GCTCGTCGGCGATGAGCAGCGCGGGGTCGTTGGCGAGCGCCATGGCGATCATGGCCCGTTGGCGCATCCCGCCCGAGAACTCGTGCGGGTACCTTCCGGCCCGCCCTCCCGGGTCGGGAATCCCGACCAAGTCGAGGAGCGCGACGATCCGATCTCGGACGTCGTCGGCGCTGAGCCCCGACTCGTGGACGGTGATGGCCTCGGCGATCTGCTTGCCGACGGTCATCACCGGGTTGAGGGCGGCCAGGGCGTCTTGGAAGATCATGGCGATCTCTCGCCCCCGGATGGTTTGGAGGTCGCGCTCGGACCGCCCGACGAGCTCGTCGCCGCGGAAGCGGATCGACCCCCGGATGGTGGCGCGCTTGGGCAGCAGCCCGAGGACGGCGAGCGCGGTGACGGTCTTGCCCGAACCGGATTCGCCGACGACGCCGAGCACCTCGTGGTCCCCGACGGTGAGGGTCAGGTCGTCGACAGCGTGGAGCGGCCCGTCGTCGGTGGCGAACGTGACGCTGAGCCCGTCGATCTCGAGCAGCGGTCCCGGGGAGCTCATGGCGCCGCTCACCGCGGTTCGCTCTGAGGGTCGAAGGCGTCGCGGAGGCCGTCCCCGAGAAAATTGACCGCGAGGACCGTGAGCAGGATCGCCAGGCCCGGGAAGTAGAGGAGGTAGGCCTGGGAGGTGCCGACGTAGCCCTCGGCGTCGGAGAGCATCCGGCCCCACGACGTGGCGGGGAGCTGCACCCCGAAGCCGAGGAACGACAGCGTCGATTCGGCGACGATCGCCGCGGCGACCGCGAGGGTGGCGTTCACGACGATGGGCCCGATGCAGTTGGGCAGGATGTGGCGAACCACGATCCAGGGCCCCGACGCCCCCGACGCCCGCGCTGCTTCGACGAACTCCTGCTCCTTGACGGACAGCACTTGGGCGCGCACGACCCGGGCGACGTACATCCAGAACAGCGCCGCGAGCACCCAGATGATGGTGACGTCGTCGCGCCCGAACTTCTTCAGCGCCAACGCGAGCACCGCGATGCCGGGGACGATGAGGAACAGATCGGTGGTGCGCATGAGCACCTGGTCGGTGGCCTTGCCCAGATAGCCGGCGACGGCACCGACGATCGTTCCGACGAGTGTGGAGAGCAACGCGACCGCGAGCCCGATCTTCAAGGAGATCTGCCCTGCGTAGAGGATGCGGGACAGCTGGTCCCGGCCCAGCTCGTCGGTCCCGAACCAGTGCGACCAGGACGGCCCGACGGTCCCGAGGGTCAGGTTCTGGTGGTCACGCGAGTACGGCGCGAAGAACGGCGCGCCGAAGCAGACGACGCAGAGGACGACGAGCACCCCGATCGAGGCGAGCGCGACCTTGTGGCGCGTGAAACGCCGCCAGAACAGCTGCCCCGGGGAGCGGTGCTCCGGCGCGCCCCCGGTGGTCGGCGCCGCGGCGGGGGGCAGCAGCTCGGACGGGCCCACCGGTCCCGGTTCGGGGACGACCGGCCCGGTGCGGGTGGGCGGTGTCACGCGACCCGGATCCGGGGGTCGAGCCACCCGTAGGCGAGGTCAGCGGCAAGGTTGAACACCACGATGAACAACGCGGTGACAACCAGCCACGCGGTGAGGGTCGTGGCGTCACCGTTGAGGAGCGAGTCGAAGAACAGCTTGCCCATCCCGTCGATCGAGAAGATCTTCTCGGTGATGATCAGCCCTCCGAACAGGGCGCCGATGTCGAGGGCCATGACGGTGACGAGTGGGATCAGCGCGTTGCGAAGCCCGTGACGCAGCACCACCCGACGGCGGGGAACCCCTTTGGCACGTGCGGTCCGGATG
>DAIPLE010000317.1:0-1828 GCA_036769425.1 Actinomycetota bacterium | reverse complement strand
TGAGCTCCACGTCCCTCCCGACGGCGCGACCCGCTTCGACCCTACCGGCGGCTTCGCGCCGCGGCTCGGCGCTCACAGGACGGCCAGGATCGCGTCGGTGAGCTCGGGTCGACACACCATCAGGTCGGGAAGCCACGGGTCAGGCCGGTTGTAGACCAGCGGTGTCCCGTCGAGACGCGAGGCGTGGAGTCCCGCGGCGCGAGCGACCGCGGTCGGCGCGGCCGAGTCCCACTCGTACTGGCCACCGGCGTGCACGTACGCGTCGACGTCACCGGACACGACCGCCATCGTCTTGGCGCCCGCCGAGCCCAGCGTCACCAGCTCGGCGTCCAACGCGGCGGCGACCCGCCGCGCCACCGCCGGCGGTCGGCTGCGGCTCACCACCACCCGCATCCGGCGATCCCCCCGAGGCGGGACCACCGGTGGGGTCGCGGTCCCGAGGACCTGGTGTTGGGCCGGGAGCGCCACCGCGGCGGCGCGCACGCCGTCTCGGCGTTCCCACAGCGCCACGTGCACCGCCCAGTCGCTTCGGCCCGGCTCACTGAACTCGCGTGTCCCGTCGAGCGGGTCGATGATCCACACCCGATCGGCGTCGAGTCGACGCGCATCGTCCGCCGATTCTTCGGACAGCACCGCGTCGTCGGCGTGCTCCTCGCCCAGCCGTTCGAGCAGGAGCTCGTTGGCGAGCTGATCACCGGCGTCACCGAGCCCCGAGCCCCCCCGTCCCTCCGCGGCGTGCTTCGCCCGCAGGTCCATGAGCAACACGCCGGCGGCGGCCGCATAGCGGGCGGCGTCGTCGTCGTCACTCATGTCGGCATTCTGGTCGCCCGCCGGTCCCTGGTCGCGACCTATCCGCCCCTTCACAGGACGTTCACGAGCGTCCCGTTACCTAGGTGACATCCCCCATGACGAGGAGAACCACCCAAGATGAAACGCTTCATCGTGACGGTCATCGCGGTTGGGCTGCTGACCGTCGGCACTGCCGGCGTCGCCGCCGCCCAAGCCACCGGCGGCGGGTCGACCAGCCCGACCAGCCCGCCAGCCGGGAAGGCTCACGGTTCCCGCCGGCCCGGCGTCGGTGTCCTGGCCGTCGCGGCCAAGACCCTGGGCGTCAAGCCCCGAGAGCTCGTGAGCGGGCTCTGCGGTGGCCAGACCATCGCCCAGATCGCCTCCCAGCACGGCAAGTCCACCCAGGACGTCATCGCCGCGCTGGTCAAGGCGGCTGACGCCCGCATCGACCAGGCGGTCAAGGCCGGACGGATCGACGCCGCGCAGGCCACGCAACGCAAGAGCACGGTCGAGGCCCGGGTGACGGCCCGCGTCAACAGCTTCAAGCCGAGCACGACGCGATGCCAGAAGCTCCAAGGGTCCGGAACCGGAGCCTCGGGGACACCCACGAGCACCTGACCCCAGCTCACCTCCCAGCAAAGACGGTGCCCGCCGGTGACCCCGGCGGGCACCGACGCGTTCGAGACCATCCACTACCGTCCGCCCTGGCCGCGGTGACGACGTGGGAGCGACGCATGACGATCCCCCCCGGGGGCGACGACCGCACCATCCGGTCCCCCTCGTCGGCCGGCCTCGGCGGCCCCGGTGACCCGACCGTCCCGGCCCGGCCCGGCTCGCGCGGCGGCGCCGGCGACCCGACGATCCCGGCCGACCGTGGCGGGACCGGCGGTGGACCCCCCACCGGCGGGTGGGACGCCGCCGGCGAGGAGCCCCCCGACCGGCGCCTCGGCCTGCTCCTGGGCGGCGTCGCGCTCGCCGGCGTCCTCCTCGGTGCCCTCGTCGCCCACCTCGTCGGAGGCGGGAGTGGCTCGTCGAACAC
>DAIPLE010000140.1:0-6075 GCA_036769425.1 Actinomycetota bacterium | reverse complement strand
GGCGATCACGACCTGGGCCGGACCCGGCACCCGTACGAGCACCGCGCCGGCCGCGGTGACTACGAGGAAGGTGATCAGTACGACGCGCACCGTCTCCCAGGTAGGACGGTCGCGCCACCACGAGGCCGAGACCGGGGCTCGGTGCAGCAACAGCGCCGCGATGACGAGCACCGGAACGGAGACGAAGAACAGCCACGAGAGGGACACGACGGCCATGGCGAAGGTCAGCACCGCGAACGGGAGCAGCACGAACGCGACCAGCGCGGTGATGCCGACGGTGGACCGGAGCTGGTCTCGCCACGCCGGTCGGTCGACCGTGGCGGGCCAGGCGGCGCGGACGAGCCCGGCGACGAGCACGCTCCGTACTGCGACCAGCGCGAGCACCTCGAACCCGAAGGCGAGCCAGGAGGGGTGGTAGACGAGCAGCCATCGCCAGTCGTGGAACACGTCGAATGGTGTTGGCGCGGTGACTTGCGGCGCGAGCGCGGCCGCGCCCGACGATCCGAGCGTGGCCACGAGCAGCGCCTCGGCGACGGCGGGACCTGCCGCGAGGACGATCAGCCATGGGTGGTCGCGCAGGCGCTCGCGGGCGCGGTCACCGTCCACCGCGCCGTGCACAGCCGCAGGCTACGCGGCGCGGTCCGTCTAACGGGCGACGATGTCGTGGTGCAGGGCGTGCAGATCGACGATGGTCGGGACGCGGATCCGCAGACCAAGCCGTCGCCCGGCGACGTCGGCGGCGGCGACCAGCGCCAGGAGCGCGCCGGCCCCGATGGCGAGCCGCAGTCCGGCGAGGCCGTGCTGGTTCCACGCGGTGATCGTGGTGAGGTTCAAGAGCGCGTGGACGGCCGCCGCCGGCCAGACCGATCCGGTTCGCAGCACGGTGTAGCCGAGCACGAGCGCGAGGCTGGCGAACGAGACGCTCGTGGTCGCCCCGGTGATCTGGTCCACGTGACCGGGGAGCGCGGTGAACACGAGCGCGGCGCCGGTCAGCCCGATGATCCCGGGCCCGGCGCCCCACCGGCGGGGGTGAGCCCAGTCTCGACCTAGGACCGCGGCGACGGCGGCACCGATGACGAGCACCGCCGCGAGGCGAAAGACCACCTCTTCGCCGACGGCTGCCACGATCAGCCCGACCGCCTCGACGGGACGCCCGAGGGCGACGGCGTACCCGACGGTCGTGAAGGCCAGGACGACGCCGATGCCGACGGCGAACTCGCGCCAGGCGCCCCGGCCCGGACCGGACCGGCCCGGGCGCCGCGCGTGGAGCCGGGCGACGAGCACCAGGCCAAGCGGAAGCGCGGGTGAGATCGGGATCCGGCCCAGCGCCCCGAGCGTGACGCCGGTCCACGCGGTCGTCACGTCCAGCGCGACGGCGACCGCGGCGAGGACGATCGTGGCTCGGCTGAGCGACCAGTCGGCCCACCCGCGCCACCGCAGCGCCCAGCGGCCGCCTGCCGTCGCCCGGGCGACCTCGTCGACCCCGGCGCCGGTCGCGACCTCGACGACCTGCGGTCCTCCCGTCACGGTGCTCCTCAGCAGCGCGGCCCGTCCCACGCAGAGTGTGACCGATCGCGCCGTCCGTGACCAACTCGGGCGGGGGCCTGGTTCAGGCCAGGTGGGCCTCGAGCCAGGTGAGGGTGCGGTTCCAGGCGTCTCGAGCCGAAGCCTCGTGGTAGTCGGCCCGCACATCGCAGTGGAACCCGTGACCAGCGTCGGGATAGCGGACGACCTCGGTCGGGACCGGTGCGGCGCGCAGCGCGTCCCGGAGCCGCTCGACGTCCTCGACGGGGATGCCCGCGTCCTGATCGCCGAACAGTCCGAGCCAGGGGGTGCGGAGGCTCGGGACCTCGTCGATGAGGGCCGCGAACGGGAGCGCCCCCTTCGAGGCGATCCCGCCGCCGTAGAACCCGACCGCGGCACCCAGGGCGCGACGGGCGGCGACGAGGAACGTTGCCCGCCCACCGAAGCAGAACCCCACGGTTCCGATGCGGTCATCGGTGAACCCGGCAGCCCGCACGAGTTCGAGTGCGGCGTCGACGTCAACCAGGATCGTGTCGTCGGTCACCCCCTCGAAGAGGGCGATGACCTCGTTGAAGTCGATGTTGTCGTAGTCGTCGATGAAACCGCCGCCGGCACGGTGGAACAGCGCGGGGGCGACGGCGTGGTATCCCGCGTCGGCGAAGCGGCGCACGACCGACTCGATATGGCGGTTGATGCCGAACGCCTCTTGGATGACGACCACGGCCCGGGTGGCGGCGCCGTCCGGCGTGGCCTCGTAGACGTTCATCGTTCCGTCGGGGGTGGAGACGGTGACGGTGCGCGCCCCCATCACGCGCCCGCCCGCTGGTCAAACGCGACCTTGATGGCACCCGAGCGGTCCTGGTTCGCCAACGCGACGAACGCGTCCCGCCAATCGTCGAGCGCAAAGGTGTGGGTGAGCATCCCGGTCAGGTCTACTCGGCCGTCGCTGACCAGCTCGAGGTAGTGGTCGATGCCGTGCTGACGCACGCCGTCGACCTCCTCGAACCCGAACGCGTTCGAGCCGACGAAGGAGAGTTCCTTGAAGTACAACGGTGTGTCCTCCCAGAAGGTGGGGCCGTGGACACCGGCCTTGACGATCGTCCCCCGGGCCCGGGCCACTCGCGAGCCAACCTCGAACGTCTCGCGCTTGCCGATCGTGTCATAGACGACATCGATCGCGCCCGGATACGCCATCGGCAGCCCGTCCGCGGCTTGCAGGACGCCACCCGACCACGCGGCCGCCTCTTCAATCACCTGCAGCGCCGGCTCATGGCCGATCACGGTGGCGCCCAGCCGGCGGGCGAGTGCCGCCTGCGCCTCGAAGCGGGCCACGACGAGGACCTCGACCTCGGGATACAACGCGCTCAAGATGGCTGTGGCACAGGTGCCGAGCGCACCCGCGCCGTACACCATCACCTTGCCGTCGGCGGGTGGCGGGTGACGAGTCACGGCATGAAGGCTGACCGCGAACGGATCGGCGAAGACCGCCACCTCGTCCGGCACGCCGGCAGGAACTTTGAACAGCATCGAATCATGGGCCGGCATCAGCTGCGCATAACCGCCGCTGGCGTCGCGCGACGTCCCGGTGTGGATCCCGGGAGCGATGGGACCGACCGCGAAGTTCGCGCAGAGGCTGTAGTCGCCCCGCGCGCAAGCCGGACAGACCGGAGCAATGCCGCGCGGACCACAGGACAGCCAGGGGTTGAGCACCACTCGGTCGCCCACCTCGAGGCCCTCGGCTTCGGGTCCCAGCTCCGTCACGTCCGCGACGACCTCATGGCCGAGCACCTGCGGCAGCGAGAAGAACGCCTTCATCGGATTGTCGGGCGAGCCCACCTCGCCCCAGTCCATGAACACCTGCTTGGAGTCCGAACCGCAGATTCCCGTCAGCCGCGGCCGGGTGACGACCCAATCGGGAAGCAAGCAACCGGGGTCGGGCATCTCGGTCAGGCGCATCGGGGTGTGCGCCAGACCGCGCATCAGCGGATTCTCATCTTCACCCGAAGGGGGATCCCACGGCTCGGGCTTCACTCCGTACAACAGGGCTCGCACGGACCGGGAGCGTATCGACACCATCCGCAGCGCGTGAGCGGGCCCCCCACGACCAGACGGACCTCGTCGCTGCGACGTCAGTCCGATCGGGCACATCGCCCGACGGCGCCGTCGGCCCTTCCGGAGACGGGCGGTACGATCGCCGGCGTGACAACCGAGACGACGCTCATGCCGGCACCGGTCGAGGCTCCGTCTCGGCCGGTCACCGACGACGGCGACCACGACCGGTTCGCGCACTACGCCAAGAAGGGCGACATCGCACGGGCCTACGTGACGGGCGAGGCGATCGTCGCGCTGTGCGGCAAGAAGTGGGTACCGAGCCGGGACCCGAAGCGGTACCCGATCTGCCCGACCTGCGCCGAGCGCAAAGCCGCCGGCTGGCGGCCCTAAGCCACCCTGGCGTCCGCCCGGCCGGGCGTGGCCTCCGACCGGGAAGGTTGGCGGCCCGGCGGGGGTTGAATCAAGGCTATGGCGGTTTCATCCACGGTCGTTCCGACCCAGTACTGGCATGCGCTCGATGACGGTCGCATCCAGTGCGATGTGTGCCCGCGGGCCTGCAAGCTCCACGAGGGCCAACGCGGGGTGTGCTTCGTCCGAGCCCGCCAAGACGACGCCGTCGTCCTCGCCACGTACGGACGCTCGAGCGGCTACTGCGTCGACCCGATCGAGAAGAAGCCGCTCAACCACTTCCTCCCCGGCAGTTCGGTGCTGTCGTTCGGGACCGCTGGCTGCAACCTGGCGTGTCGCTTCTGTCAGAACTGGGACATCTCCAAGTCGAAAGAGTTCGACACCCTCGCTGACGCCGCCGACCCGGAGACGATCGCCGCGGCCGCGGAGCGGCTCGGCTGTCGGTCGGTCGCCTTCACGTACAACGACCCGGTGATCTTCCTCGAGTACGCCGTCGACGTCGCCGACGCGTGCCGAGCCCGAGGCATCCATCCCGTCGCGGTGACGGCCGGGTACGTCTGCGATCGCCCACGACGCGACTTCTTCGCGCACATCGACGCCGCGAACGTCGACCTCAAAGGCTTCACCGACGACTTCTACCGCCACGTCTGCGGCGGCCGCCTCGCCCCGGTCCTCGAGACCCTCGAGTATCTGGTCCACGAAACCGACGTCTGGGTCGAGATCACGACGTTGCTCATCCCGGGCAAGAACGACGCCGACGAGGAGCTTCAGGCGATGACCTCGTGGGTCGTCGAGCATCTGGGACCCGAGGTCCCGATGCACTTCACGGCGTTCCATCCCGACTTCAAGATGCTCGACGTCGCCCCGACCCCGTCGGCCACGCTGAGCCGGGCACGTGAGCTCGCGCTCGGCAACGGGGTCCGCCACGTGTACACCGGCAATGTCCACGACCCCGACGGAGGCAGCACGCGTTGCACCGGATGCGGGATGGTGGTGATCGAACGGGACTGGTATCAGCTCGGCACCTATCAGCTCACCGACGACGGGCGGTGCACGGTCTGCGACACTCCCCTGGCGGGTCGCTTCGACGGGCCCGCGGGGACGTGGGGTGCGCGACGCCGGCCGGTGCGCCTGGCGGACGTCGGGGCCGCGCCGTGACCGAAGGGACCCGCCGCCGACCGCCGGCCGTCGCCGGCACCTTCTACCCCGCTGATCCCGACGTCCTCGCGGCGCAGGTCGACCACCTGATGTCGACCGACATGACTGGTCCGACCCCGAAAGCGCTCATCGTGCCCCACGCCGGGTACGCCTACTCCGGACCGGTGGCCGGGCGCGGGTACGCGACGCTCGGCGCAGGCCGAGACCGGATCGAACGGGTCGTGCTGCTCGGCCCCGCCCACCGAGTTCCCCTGCTTGGGCTGGCCACCACCTCCGCCGACGAGTGGGTGACGCCGCTCGGCTCCGTCCGCATCGACGCCGAGGCGCGTCGGGCCGTCCTCGCGCTCCCGAGCGTCGAGGTCGACGACCGCGCGCACGCGACCGAGCACAGCCTCGAGGTACATCTCCCGTTCCTGCAGCGCACCCTCCAACCGTTCTCGCTGCTGCCCCTCGTGGTCGGTCACGCTGACGCCGAGATGGTCGCGACCGTGCTCGACACGGTCTGGGGCGGTCCCGAGACGCTCATCGTCGTGAGCACCGATCTCAGTCATTACCACGATCACGCCACCGCGTCGGTCCTCGACCGGCGGACGGCTGACGCCATCACGGCCGGCGACGCCGAGGCGATCCGTCCCGCCGACGCGTGCGGGGCGCAGCCCGTCCGCGGTCTGCTGGTCGCCGCCCGCCGCCACGGCCTCCGGACCCGGCTCATCGACCTCCGCAACTCCGGCGACACCGCCGGCCCCCGTGACCGCGTCGTGGGTTACGGGGCGTTCGCCCTCGCCGAGGACGCCGCGTGACCACCACCGTCGTGCTGAGTGACACCGACCGGCGCGTGCTGCTCGACCTGGCCGCCGACGTCATCGGTGAAGCCGTCGCGCGCCGCGACCCCCGGATGCCCCAACCCTCCCACTTCGATGGACGGCTCAGGGA
>DAIPLE010000139.1:0-6093 GCA_036769425.1 Actinomycetota bacterium | reverse complement strand
TCGTCCCGAGCGTGACGGTCGCAGAGATCGCCGAGGTCGACGAAGCGGAGACCCCACGAGATGACGGAGAGGAGCTGAGCACGCAACCGATCTGGTGTCGCCAGGTACGTCGTGGCGTTGGTCGGATCGTCGTCGACGTCGTGATACGCGAACACGACCGCGCCCGACGCGCGCACCGCGCGGCCACCGAGCACTCGCAACGCGGCGAACGCACCCGCGGCTCGGCGGGCGAGTAGCGGCATCAGCGGGAGAGGGCGTCGGTCGTTGCGCGCACGGCCGCTTCGATGGGGTTCGGCCCAGTCCCGATGCCATGCGCGACGCCTTGCGCCGCGGGAACCTCGATGGCTACAGCCACGACGAAGCGCGCGTCCGCCGACGTTTCTACCGTACGAGCCCACGCGACCCGGCGAACCGGGGCCCCGGGGCGAGCGTGCCACGCCTCGAGGGTGGCTTCGGCCGCTCCGACCAGACCTCGGGTCAGCGAGGCGCGGCCCACCGTCCGAACCTCTCCGGCTCGCAGGTGGACCTCCAACTCGCCGCTCTCGGGGGCGGTGCGTACGGCGACGAGCTCCACGGTGTGCGAGCTCGCCGGGCTGGGCTCCGGTGGTGGTGGGGTGGGGGCACCGTCCGCCCGCGTTATCTCCACGACGACGGTGCGATCGAGGTGGGCCTTCACAACCCCGATGGCCTCGGTGGCGACCCGGCCCGACGCCGATGCTCCGACCTGCACTCGGATCACGTCGCCGTCGACGGCGACGGCGTGAACACCCTCGAGGCGGCGCAGGGCCAGCTCGGCGGTGTCGACCGGGCTGGCGGGTACCTCGATGCGCAGCGTGGTCCGGCACAGCGCGACCGCCAGCTCGAGATCCGTCGTCGGCGCGTCGATGAGCGGTTCGGCCGACCATCCGGAGCGCTCGTCGAGGGTCGACGGGAGCTCTCCCCGCGGCACGACGAGCACCTGGCGCCCCAAAACGGGATCGTCGAGGCTGACACTGAGACGGTCGAGGCCATGCTCGGAACGCACCCGCTCGAGCGCGGCGTAGGCGAGCGCGAGCCCGTCGCCGTCCAGTGACTCACGAGCGGGCTCGTCCACGGCGCGGAGATGGGAAGGCTCGGGAAGCGCCGTCACGGTGAAAACAGTAGGCGAATGTTCGAGAGTGCCCACCGGGGTCAGCAGTACGATGCAGTACCCGGTGCGCCTGCGCTGGGCTCCTGCCCGTGATTCGCGACCAGCTCCTGCTCTCCGTGCGCACCGCGCTCGACGCAGTCGGCTTTCCGGAGCCGGCTGGAGGTGTCGCGCTCGACCCGGGCAAGCAACGCGAGCACGGCGACTGGTCGACGAGCGTGGCGCTGCAAGTCGCGAAGGCCGCGGGCTTGGTGCCCCGGGAAGCCGCTGAGCGGCTGGTCACGGCCCTCACGGCCACCGCAGTGCCGCACGTGGAGCGGATCGAGATCGCTGGCCCCGGGTTCATCAACTTCTTCCTGGCCCCGACGTGGCTTCACGACGTCCTGCGCGAGGTCGTGGAGCTCGGTGAGCGGTGGGGCCGAAGCAAAGACGCCGCCGGCCAGCGGATCAATCTCGAGTTCGTGTCGGCGAACCCGACCGGTCCGTTGCACGCGGGAGGGGGACGTTGGGTCGCGGTGGGGGACGCGCTCGCCAACATTCTCGCGGCCCAAGGCGCCGAGGTGCACCGCGAGTACTACCTGAACGACGCCGGCAGCCAGCTCGAAGCGTTCGGTGCCTCACTGTTTGCCCGCTACGAGGGTCGAGAGCCACCGGAGGACGGCTACCAGGGCGAGTACTTCGTCGAGATGGCGATCCGGATGCGCGCCGAGCTGGGTGACGGCGTCACCGAGGAACAAGCACGCGAGTGGGGCTATCGGGATGTCGTACGCCAGCTTCGTGAGGATCTGGCTCGGATTGGTGTGCATTTTGACACCTGGTTCTCGGAGCGGACCCTCCACGAACGCGGTGACGTCGCCACCGTCCTCGCCGACCTGACAGCGACCGGCGCGACGTTCGAACTCGATGATGCGACCTGGTTGCGCACCAGCGACTACGGCGACCGTCGGGACCGCGTCGTGGTGAGAGCGGACGGGTCGACGACGTACCTGTGCAACGACCTCGCGTACCACCGCGACAAGTTCGCCCGGGGATGGTCGCACCTCATCGACATCTGGGGCGCTGACCATCACGGTCAGGTCAAGTCACTCCAGGCCGGCTTGGCCGCGCTCGGCCACCCCGGCGACCTCGAGGTCCTGCTCGGGCAGCTCGTCAAGCTCATGAAGGGCGGGGAGCTGGTCCGGATGTCGAAACGCGCCGGCAACATCGTGACCCTCGCCGACATCCTCGACGAGGTCGACCCCGACGTGTGTCGCCTGACGTTCCTGCTGCAGAGCATCGACTCGCCGCAGACCTTCGACCTCGATGTCGTCACCGCACAGTCGATGGACAATCCCGTCTACTACGTCCAGTACGCGCATGCCCGGATCGCGTCGATCGGACGGCGGGCCGCATTGGCTGGTGTGACCCGCCTCCCGATCCTCGACGCCGACCTCGCGCCGCTGCGCCACGAGCGCGAGCTCGACCTGCTCCGCTCCCTCGCGCAGTATCCGGACATCGTCGCCGAAGCTGCCGCGCTGCGCGCTCCGCATCGGGTGACGACCTGGGTTCGCGACTTCGCGGCCCGTTTCCATGGCTTCTACCGGGACTGTCGCGTCCTCACGGACGACGCCGCGTTGACCCAGGCTCGCCTCTGGCTGGCCGAGGCGTGCCGGATCGGACTCGTGAACGCCCTCGGGCTCCTCGGTGTGGGCGCGCCCGACGAGATGCACCGGACCGACGACGGCGAGGAGCCGTGATCAGCGACGCCCCGCTGGACCGGTCGCTCGTGCCGCCGGCGCTCCAAACCGTCGACCATGACGCGCTCGCGGCCGAATTCGGCACGCCGCTGTTCGTATACGACGAGGACGAGCTCCGTCGCCGCTGTCGCGAGTATGTGGGACAGCTCGGTGACGGCGCGGTGATCTACGCCGCCAAGGCGTTCCTCTGCACTGCTATGGCGCGACTGGTCGCCGAAGAAGGACTGCACCTCGACGTCGCGACCGGCGGCGAGCTCCACGTCGCGCTCGCCGCTGCGTTCCCACCCGACCGGATCGTCTTCCATGGGAACAACAAATCCGATCCCGAACTCCGCGCCGCGCTGGAACTCGGCGTGGGCCGGATCGTCGTCGACTCGTTCGACGAGCTCGACCACCTCGAGGACTTCGCCGGCGCCGGCGACGCGAGTCCAGAGGTGTTGGTGCGGGTCACACCCGGGGTGGAAGCCCACACCCACGAGTACATCCAGACCGGCACCGAGGACTCGAAGTTCGGCTTCACCGTCAGTGGTGGAGTCGCGCTGGCCGCCGTCCGACGCGTCGTCGAGAGCCCCCGGTTGCAGTTCGTGGGGTTGCATTGCCACATCGGATCCCAGATCCAGCGCCTCGACCCTTGGGATGGCGCGGTCGCCGTCCTCGCGGACCTCGCGAAACAGCTCCCGGAGGACCTGCCGGTCCGGGAGCTGAACCTGGGTGGTGGGCTCGGCGCCCGCTACCTCGCCGATGATCCCCCGATGGACATCGGGGTCTACATCGGGGCTTTGCGAGCGGCGCTCGCTCGGTGGTGGCCGCCTCGAGCGCGGGAGGTCCCCGAGCTGCGGGTCGAACCGGGACGGTCCATCGCGGCGCCGTGCGCGATCACGCTGTATCGGGTCGGGGTGATCAAGGAGATTCCCGGAGTCGGCACCTACGTCGCGATCGACGGCGGAATGAGCGACAACCCGCGTCCAGTCCTCTACGGGGCGGGGTACGAGGCCTATCTCCCGGCCCGGATCGACGACGACCGGCCGCTGCGCTGCCGAATCGTCGGCAAGCACTGCGAGCAAGGCGACGTCCTCGTGTCCGACGCCCGGCTGCCGGTCGGGCTGCGTCGCGGCGATCTCCTGGCCACACCCACCACCGGCGCGTACGGCTACTCGATGGCCTCGAACTACAACAAGGTGCCTCGCCCGGCGGTCGTCTTCCTCCGCGACGGCGAGCCTCGGCTCGTCGTTCGGCGCGAGACCGAAGACGATCTCCTCCGCCTCGACGCGGTGGGAGACTGACCCCGATGCCTGACTCCACCATTCACGTGGGGCTGCTCGGATGCGGCAACGTCGGCGCGGCCCTGGCGCGACTCATCGACGAGCACGCGGACCTCATCACGAGCCGAGCCGGCGTCGCGATCGAGATCGCCCGAGTCGCGGTCCGCGACCTGTCGCGACACCGGGACGTGAAGCTCGCACCGGAGCAGTTCACCAGCGACGCCGCAGCGATCGTCGGCGACCCCGACATTGACGTCGTCGTGGAGGTCATTGGCGGGGTCGAGCCGGCCCGCTCGCTGATCACCGCCGCGCTCCAGGCCGGCAAGCCGGTCGTCACGGGCAACAAGGAGCTCATCGCCAAGCACGGGCCCGAGCTGTTCGAAGTCGCAGCCAAGGCTGGCGTCGACCTGCTCTTCGAGGCCTCGGTCGCCGGTGGAATCCCGCTGATCCGCCCGTTGCGCGAATCGCTCGCCGGTGACCGCATCCGGCGCGTCACCGGGATCGTGAACGGGACGACGAACTACATCCTCACCCGTATGACCGAGCAGGGGAGCTCGTTCTCGGACGCGCTCGCCGACGCCCAGCAGCTGGGTTACGCCGAAGCCGACCCGACCGCGGATGTCGAAGGGCACGACGCCGCGGCGAAGGCGGCCATCATCGCCACCGTTGCCTTTGGGGCTCGGGTGAATCTCGATGATGTGTACACCGAGGGGATCACCGGGATCACCGACGACGACATCGCCTCGGCGCGGCTGCTCGGCTACGTCGTCAAGCTGCTCGCCGTCGCGGAGGAGATCGACGGGGACGTGGCGGTACGGGTGCATCCGGCGATGGTGTCGCTGCAGCACCCGCTCGCCGCGGTGCGGGACTCGTTCAACGCGGTCCTCATCGAGGGCGAGGCCGTGGGAGAGCTGATGCTCTACGGCCGGGGCGCAGGCGGGGGACCCAGCGCGTCGGCGGTCCTCGGCGATCTGGTCGACGCCGTGCGCAACCTGGTGGCCGGTGGCAAAGGCGCCACGCTGACCGGCCTCGTCGACCGGCCGATCCGGCCAATCGGTGATCTCGAATCGCAGTTCTACCTGTCCATGGAAGTTGCCGACCGTCCCGGTGTCCTGGCCGCGATCGCCGGCGAGTTCGGTCGTCATGGGGTGTCGATCCAGTCGATGGAGCAGCGAGGACTCGGCGCCGACGCCCGGCTGGTGCTCATCACCCACCGGGCCCGCGAGCAGGACCTGCGAGCCACCGTCGCCGCCCTCCGTGCGGTCGAGCCGGTCCATCGGGTCGGGTCGGTGCTGCGCGTCACCGGCGATGTCGGATAGCAGATCATGAGCGAAGCGTGGCCTGGGGTCATCGAGGCATTTCGGGACCGGCTCCCTGTCACCGCGGCGACGCCGGTGGTCACGCTGCTCGAGGGCAACACGCCGCTGATCGAGGCGCCGCGGCTCGCGTCGCGGGCGGGTGTCGAGCGCGTGTTCCTCAAGATCGAAGGCGCAAACCCAACCGGGTCGTTCAAGGACCGAGGGATGACGCTCGCGGTGTCGAAGGCCGCGGAGCATGGCGCCAAGGCGGTCATCTGCGCGTCGACCGGCAACACGTCGGCGGCGGCTGCGGCTTACGCCGCTCGGGCGGGCCTGTTGTGTGCCGTCGTGCTTCCGGTGGGACAGATCGCGCTCGGCAAGCTGGCCCAGGCGCTCATCCACGGTGCTCGCGTCGTACCTGTGCGCGGCACCTTCGACGAGGCGCTCACCGTGGTCCGGGAGCTCGGCGAGCGGCCCGGGGTGGAGGTCGTGAACTCGATCAACCCGGTCCGCATCGAGGGTCAGAAGACCGCGGCGTTCGAGATCGTCGACGTGCTCGGCGACGCGCCCACGGTCCACTCCATCCCGGTCGGCAACGCAGGGAACATCACGGCGTACTGGCGGGGATACGGCGAGGACGCCGTGATGTTCCCTGCGTTGCCGACCGGGAT
>DAIPLE010000138.1:5132-6109 GCA_036769425.1 Actinomycetota bacterium | reverse complement strand
GTCTTGCCGATGTTGGGGCCGATGACCACCTGGAAATTGACGGCGAGATTTGCGACCGGGTGATTCTGGCCGTCGGTGACCGCGAGGGTCGCCGTGTAGGGAGCGCCGAGCGGATTGGAAGCCGACGGCGGCGCCAGAACGAGGTTGACGGTCGGTATCCAGACCGACGTCACGGTGTTGGACGGGATCGTTCCGCCCGCCGCGTTGCTCATTGTGGCGAGGATCGTGTCCGTGCCGACGGCGGTGCTCGTGTAGGTGAACGTTGCCACGCCGGCGGTGTTGGTCGTGGCCTGACCGGTCCTGCCCGCGTTGGGCCCGAGTTGAACGGCGAAGGCAACACTGACGTTCGCAAGGGGCTCGCCCGACGGGTCTGTGGCTACGGCCGTCGCGGTGTAGGCCGCGCCGAGAGGACTGGTGGCTGTCGGCGGGAAGAGAGTGAGAGTGCCCGGAGACTGCTGCTGCGCCGAGCAAGCGCCCACGGAGCGCCACTGGAGCGACTCGTTGCCCAGGCAGGCGAGGTCGTAGCCGAAGGTGTCGAGGATGTGGCAGGCGTCGAGGTAGCTCGAGGAGAATCCCCCTATCGTCACGGTGATCCTGGGTATGCGGGGGTCGGTCGGCGGAACGGTTCCTCCGCATCCGACGATTGCATAGTCGCTGGTGTCGAAGTTGTACGAATATGTCTGCGTGAGAATCGCCGACGACCTGGCCGGGATCGTGAAGCTGCCCCACAGGTCAAACGTTGGTCCCGGGCGCTGGAGGTCGACGAGAACCTTGTCGACTGTGAGCGGAAAATCCGAGGTGTTGTCGAGTCGGATCGCGCCGGCGTCGAAGCTCGGGCCGTTACCGATGAAAACGACGTTGGGCGCGCCCTGCCACGGGTTCGGGAAGGATTGGTTGGCTCGCACGTTATCGCCGTAGCCCACGAAGAGGTCGATGCCCGAAAGCTTCGGCCAGGTGACGATCGCGGGGTTCGAGGT
>DAIPLE010000138.1:245-5122 GCA_036769425.1 Actinomycetota bacterium | reverse complement strand
TTCGAGGTCATGCCTCCGCCGGACTGATTGGTGGTTGTGGCAACCCAGGTGTCCGAGCCGGCCGCGCTCCCCGTGTATGTGAACGTCGCGACACCCGAGATGTCGGTGACGGCCTGGCCGGTCAGTCCCTTGTCGGGGCCGTCCACGGCCGTAAAGTGGATGGTCACGTTCGGCAGCGGCTGGTTGTTGGCGTCCGTCAAGGTCGCCGTCAGGGTGTAGGGCTGGCCGATCGCGCCGTTGCCCTGGATGGGTGTGAGCAGGAATCCGCCGTTGGCGCCGATCCCGACGGTGCCGATGAGCCGCCATTCGAGCGACTCGTTACCCCGGCAGGCAAGGTCGTAGCCTCCGGTGTCGAGGATGTGTCCCGTGTCGTAGTAGTCGGTCGAGACTCCTCCGACGCTGACGGTGATCTTGGGGACACGCGGGTCGCCCGCCTGCAGAGTCCCGCCGCAGGCGACGATCGGGAAGTCGCTCGTGTCGAAGTTGAACATCTGGGTCTGCGTGAGGATGACCGTCGAGCGCGACGGGATCGTGAAGCTGCCCCAGAGGCTGAAGGCCGGCCCCGGCCGGCCGAGGTTGACCGTGACCTGATCGACGTTGACGGGGCTGTCGGTGTTGTTGTCCAGACGCAGGGCGCCGGCGTCGTAGACGGGCCCATTCCCGAGGAAGACCACGTTCGCGTCGCCGGCCCACGGCACCGGAAAGGAGGCGCTCGCCCGCAGGTTGTCGGCGTAGCCGACGTAGACGGAGAGGGCTACGGGGTTTAACCGCAGCGTCCCGACGTCGTGGGCCTGACCGGCGGCGAGCGTGAAGGCGTTGGTGACCAACGTCTGGAAACCGTTTGCGGAGATCGTCAGGGTGTAGGTCCCCGCCCCCTGGGACAGAGTGAAGTGGCCGGCGCCATCGGTCGTCGTCGCGTTGAGCGTGCCCGTGATCCCGACACTCGCGCCCGAAAGCGGAGCACCGGTTGCCCCGCTGACAATCGTGCCGGTCACGATGCCGGCTTCGGCGAGTGCGACCGTGCCGGTCGAGTAGCTAGCTCCCGGGGCAAGCGTCACCGACGTGTTTGTCTGGCTCGTTTAGCCGGTTTGCGCAAACGAGATCGAATAGTTCCCGGCCGGGACCGAGAGCGTGAAGTTGCCCGAGGCGTCGGTCGTCGCCGTGTACGGGCCTCCCGGGCCGGTCATCGGGGCGAGGGCCTCGGTCCGGGTGACCACTGTCGGGATGGGTCCACCGGGAACCGCCGTCGCTGTGACCAGGACGCCGGGGAGGGCGGCGCTGGTCGTCCCGTCGATGACGTGGCCGGTGACCGTGGCCGGGTTGGCCGCGAGCGTCACCGTTCCCAGCGAATAGATCGCTCCGGCGGCGAGTGCGAAGGGTGGGGTCGACTGCGTGGCGTAGCCGGCCTTGCCGATCGTCACCGAGTAGGTCCCCGGCGGCTCGGAGATCGAGAAATTGCCGGAGGAATCCGTCGAGACCGTCTGGTTGACCGGGAGGATCGTCACCGTCGCGCCTTGGACAGTCCCGCCGCCGTCGGAGCTGACGACGGAGCCCGTGATCGTGCCGGGGGCCACCTGTAAGGCAATCGTTCCGGCGGAAAATGTCGCGCCGGGCGAAAGCGTGAAGGAGGGAGACGTGAAGGGCAGGAATCCGGGCGCCGAGACCGCGAGCATATAGGTGCCGGCCGCCTGGGTCAGGGTGAAGTTGCCGGAGGCATCCGTCGCCGTCGCCGACGGAGAGCCGGTGATCCGCACTTCGGCGTTTGCAATCGGGGCGTTGGTCGAGGCATTGACGACCGTGCCCGTGATCGTCCCGAACTGTGCCGCGACAGTCGTCGCGACCCGGAGCCCCCGGCCGTCGTAGCTGTAGGCGAGGCCGTCGCCCGAGGCGAGGAAGTTTCGGGGGGAGTAGACGTAGGCCGCCGTCCCCACCGCGATCTCGTTTCCGGCCGGGTCGTAGGACACGGCGCGGGTGTTGCCGTCCTCGGTCACGGCGGCGAGCTTCGGAAGCGTTCCGCTGTAGGCAAACGTCGCGGTCCTCGCGGAGCCGAGGCCAAGCGTTTTCATGTTGCCCATCGGATCGTAGGTATAGCTGCCCGCACCCCAGAGCGAGTAGCCGGTCGATGCGCCCGTGAGGCGGTTCAGGTCGTCGTAGGCGAAGTCCCGGTTGAACGTGATGTCCTTTTCGTCATGGATCTGGATGATGTTTCCGAGCGCGTCCTCGGCGTAGGTGTAGTCGGCGATCGTTCCGGTGGCGCTCGCGAGCTTGTTCTCCGTCGGACGATAGCGTTGGTCATAGGTCATCGTCTTGACCGTCCCGTTGCCGAAGGTCAGGGAGGTCTCGGGCCCGAACGGCAGATACGACGCCGTGGAGACGAAGACCGTCGAGCTCGACTGAGCCGAGACGGGCCGGTCCGCAAAATCGAACGTGTTGCTGACGGAATGGCCCGAAGGATAGGTGACCTGGTCGCGGTTGCCGTTGGCGTCGTAGTGGTAGCCGCTCGTGTACCCGTTGCCGAGGATCGACCGGTTCTCGCCCTTGAGGAGTCCGCGCCTCTCGTAGGTGTAGCTCGTCGACCCGGAGGGATCGGTCATCTGGGCGAGGCGCCCCTTGCCGTAGTTGCCCGAGCCGAACGCATCGTAGGTGTACTGGACGCCCTCAGTCGACGCTGACAGCGCCGAGCTGCTTGTCAGAATCCGGTTGTCGGCGTCGAAGGTCTTCGTCGTTGCCGCGCCGCGCGCGTCGGTCGTCGAGACGAGGTTGCCGGCCGGGTCGTATTGGTAGACCGTCGTCCCGGTGACCGGAGAGTCCTGCTGGGCGAGTCGCCGGAAGTCGTCGTAGAAGTAGCGCGTCGTATTTCCGTTGGGGTCGGTCACGGTCGCGAGGTTGTCCATAACGTCGTAGGTGTAGCGGGTGATGGCCTGGCCGCTCGGAGTGCCGGCAAGCGTCTGAGTGACGCTGGTCAAGCGATGGAGGGCGTCGTAGGCATAGACCGTGTTCGGCGTGCTGTGGTTCTCGTCCTTGACGGAAGTGAGCAGGCCGTCTCCGTCGTAGGCGTTCTGGACGTTGGCCCCCGCCGGCACGGGGTGGTTGATCTGGACGAGCCGGTTGTGGCTGTCGTAGACATAGCCTTCCTGCCGGGCGGTCGTCCAGGCGGCGCAGGGCGCCGCCGCCGCGCCGCAGGACTGGTCCTCCTCGGCGATCTTGTCGCCGATCGCGTTCAACGTGAGGTGTCGGCGCTCGTACTGCTTGCCCGTCGAGTCGAGGCGGACCGTGTCGGTCAAACGGTTGGTACCATCCTCGTACGCGTAGGAGAGGCCGTTCGACCTCGGGAGTGTCGTCTTCGACAGGCGGTCCCGACCGTCAAACGTATAGCCCGTGACGTAGTCGCTCGACTCGCTCGGGTCGCCGGAGACGGCCTTCAACGTGCTCGTGGCAACTCGGCCCTTCGCGTCCGTCTGGATCTGCGTGACGACGCCGTTGGCGTCGGTAACGGTCCGGGCCGTCCCGAAGATGTCGTAGTTATCGTAGGTCGTCGCCAGGCCAACCGGATCGGTCACCTGCTTCAAGCGCCCCCGGCGGTTGGCGGTTGAGTCGTTGTCCGGATAGTAGACCCGGGTCGTCGTCTGGTTGACGTCCGTCCGGGGGCCGACCGTCGTGAGCAACCGGTGGCGCGCGTCGAAGGTCGAAGTCGACGTGTAGGTCGTCGGCGAGCCGTCGGACGAGGAGAGGTAGCCCGACTCCTGACGGGTCAGAGTCGTCTCGGACGCGCCCGAGCTGTTCCACGAAAGCGTCGTCACCTTTTGCGCGTTCGACTTGGCGGCGGAGGGCTCGGTGACCTGCGTCCGGAAGCTCGGCCAGGGCGCGTAGTCATAGCGATACGTGGTCGTCCGGGCGAGCGAGGTCCCTTGCGCTTCGGTGCGGGAGGTGACGTTGCCGTTGGCGTCGTAGGTGAAGATTGTCGTGTGGCCGTTGGCATCGGCCATCAAGGAAACGTGGTTGCTCGAGTCGAACTGGAAGGTGTAGCTGTCGCTTCCGCCTCCGCAGGTGGCGCAGTCGCCGTCGATCCGGTCGGGCAGGAACTGGCCGCCCGTGTAGTGCATGGTGAAGACCGACTGCTGGGAGGTCGAGCCATCGATCGCGTGGGTCACCCTGTTCTGGCCCGCCGTCGGGGTGTCGTACTCGACGGTGACCTGACTCCTGCCGCCTTCCGAGACGGAGGTAACGCCCCGGTCCTGGGCGTCGTAGCTGTGGCCCTCGAGCTCGATTCCAGACTCATCCTGGACACCGGTCAGGAGCCGGGCGACGCCGTGGCTGTCCGGCTGGTAGGTGTATGCCCGCCAAGGGGTGATCCCGGTGTGAAGCGGGTCGAAGATCGCGGCGAGCGTTGAACCCGCGTAGGCGAGCTTCCAGGTCTGGCCGTCGGGGAGGGCGATCTGGGTGAGCTGGCCGTTGGCGTAGGAGAGCACGATCTGCCTTCCCATGCTGTCCGTGACATTCGAGAGGTTGCCGTTCCCGTCGTATGTTCCGGCGATCGCGTTGGCCCACCGGTCGGTCGTCGAGAGCCAGCGACCGGTCGCGGAGTCGAACGCGGTCACCGTGCCGTCGAGGTCGGTCAGCAAGTACCGGTTGGTCGCGGAGTCGAGGGTTACCGTTCCGCGAAGGACGGCCGGGCTTGCGGCATTCCACACGCCTACCCCCGCGGACTGGTACTCCTCTTCGAGACCTTCTCCCGTCATCCGGTAGAGCGTCGCTCCGGTCGCGTCGGTCGGCACGAGCGGCTGGGAGAACGTGTGCGTCCAGCCAGCACCCACGGGCGAGGAAACGAGCGCCGGGAAAAGCGGTTCGCTGCTGTGGTAGGTCAGGCCGAAGGAGAG
>DAIPLE010000138.1:0-235 GCA_036769425.1 Actinomycetota bacterium | reverse complement strand
GAGAGCGGGAGCGGCGACTGGCCGACCGAAAAGAGCGGCTCGGCATAGGAGACGTCGCCTGAGCCCAGGTGGACCGGTGTCCCGGGACTGGTGTTCGGGCCTCCCTGGTCGCACGTGGGGCAGGGGTTGCGATCCTTGCAGTCGCCGGTCAAGGGCGCGCTGTTGGTCGCGATCTTGAACGGGTACGGGCCGCCCCCCGCGCAGACGTATTCGATCCGGGCCGACCAGGTCGAGG
>DAIPLE010000137.1:0-6124 GCA_036769425.1 Actinomycetota bacterium | reverse complement strand
CATGTTCGACGCGCATGTCCCGGATCGTTTCCGGTCGGCTATGCCGAGAGTCGTCGATGAGCCCGACGGATCACAGCAGTGGTACTACGGCGAGGTTCGAGGCCGGAACCTCGGCTTGAATGCGGTGGCGGGCAAATCGCCCGAGATGTTCAACGTCAACCCCACCCGATACGAGGACATGCGCCCCGGGTGCTACGACGTCCACGCCCGGGTACGCGACATGTCAGCCGGTGGGCAGCTGGCGGGGCTGAACTTCCCGAACTGGACCGGGTTCTCCGGACAAGTCCTGAACCTCGGTCCCGACCGTGACGTCAACCTCGTCATGATCAAGGCCTACAACGACTGGCATGTCGACGAGTGGTGCGGCGCGTACCCCGACCGCTTCATCCCGTGCGGGATGGTCCCGCTCTTCGATCCTGCTGAGGCGGCGGGGGAGGTTCGACGCCTGGCGGACAAGGGCTGTCACGCGATCACGTTCTCGGAGAACCCGGCCGGGCTCGGCATGCCGAGCATCCATACCGACGCGTGGGATCCGCTCTTCTCGGCGTGTTCCGACGTGGGCACCGTGCTGTGCTGTCACGTCGGATCGTCCTCCAAGAGCGCGTCCACCGCACCTGACGCTCCTCCGCCGGTGCCGATGAACCTCTCATCGGTCATGGCGATCTACACGCTGGGAGATCTCCTCTGGGCCGAGTTCTGGCAGCGGTTTCCGGACCTGCGGTTCGCGCTCACCGAGGGCGACATCGGCTGGATCCCGTATTTCCTGCAGCGAGGAGAGCACACCCTCGATCGCCACAACGCTTGGATGGGTCACGAGCTGCCCCAGGGGCGTGGACCAACCGAAGTGTTCCGAGACCAGATCCTCTGTTGCTTCATCAACGACGCCATCGGTGTCGAGCTCCTCGACCACTTCAACGTTGACAACGTCTGCTGGGAATCGGACTATCCGCACTCCGACAGCACCTGGCCGTACGCCCCCGAACAGCTGGTGCCGCTCGTGGCTGACCTCGACGACGAGGTCGTAGCGAAGGTGACCCACGCGAACGCGATGCGCCACTACCAGTTCGACCCGTTCCAGACTCGGGATCCGAGCCAGTCCACCGTTGCGGCGTTGCGCGCCGAGGCCACCGACGTCGACACCGTGACCCGGGTCGGTCGGCCCGCCGACGCCCGGGATGTGGAGACCTGGCGGCGCATGACCGGCGGCGCCGCGAAGACGAGCGCTTGAGACGACCCGTCGACGGGCGACGCACCGACGAGCGTCAGCCTGGCTCCGCGGCGCGGACCAGCTCGTCGATCGCATCGAGATGGCGTCGGCGATCGGCGTCGTCGAGGAACGACGCGAGGAACGAGTTCCGGGCCAGCTGAACCATGTCGGCCGTGGACAGCTGAAGGGCACGAGCGGTAGCGACGTAGTTGTCGGCGATGTAGCCGCCGAAGTAGGCCGGGTCGTCGGAGTTCACCGTGACGCGCACCCCCCGGTGGAGGAGCTCTCCGACGTCGTGCTGCTCGAGTGAGGGAAAGACCCGCAGCTTCACGTTCGAGAGCGGACAGACGGTGAGTGGGATCTGGTCGGCGACCAGGCGCTCCATGAGCCGCTCATCCTCGATGCAGCGGACCCCGTGGTCGACCCGCCGGACCTGGAGCAGATCCAGGGCCTGCCAGATGTACTCGGGCGGGCCTTCTTCTCCCGCGTGGGCGACGGTCAAGAAGCCCTCGGATCGGGCCCGGTCGAAGACGGCCCGGAACTTCTCGGGAGGGTTGCCGAGTTCCGCCGAATCGAGGCCGACGCCGATGATGTGGTCCCGGTAGGGCAGGGCGTCGTCCAGGGTCGCCATCGCCGCGTCGGCCGGCAGGTCCCGCAAAAAGCAGAGGATGATCCGGGACGTGAGGCCGAACTGCTGCTGGGCGTCGGAGAGCGCGGCGGCGATGCCGTCGATGACCGTGGAGAACGCGATGCCCCGCTGGGTGTGGGTCTGAGGGTCGAAGAAGATCTCGCTGTGACGGACGCCCTGCCCGGCAGCTCGTCGGGCGTACGCCATGGTCAGGTCATAGAAGTCCTGCTCCGTGATCAGCACCCGACAGCCGGCGTAGTAAATGTCGAGAAATGACTGCAGGTCTTCGAAGACGTAGGCGCGACGAACCGCGTCGACGTCCGGGTACGGCACCGCGACGTGGTTCCTGGCCGCCAGCTCGAAGAGGAGCTCCGGTTCGAGCGTGCCCTCGATATGGAGGTGCAGCTCAGCTTTCGGAAGTTCGGTGAGGAACTTGTCCGGGGGGAGGGAGGCGTCGGGCATGCGCGCAACGTACCCCGGTTCGCCTCGTCTGACGCCGTGACCGAGCTTCGTGCCCGGGACCGACCGTCGAGCCGGCACGACGGTCACGGCGGAACGTCATCTCGGCATCCTCGCCGCGCTGCGGGCGTTGTGGACGGTGATGCTCGGGTCAGCCCTCGGAGCTGCCAGGGAGCGCCTACCGTACGGTGATGGCGCACGGGCTCCTCGGGATCCGAACCAACCTCGAGGTGCGCGACGTCGGACGCTCGATCGCCTTCTATCACCGAGTGCTCGGGCTCGACCCGGTCGTCACGATGGGAGAGCCGGCGACGTTCGCGATCCTCGCCGCGGATGACGCGTCGATGGCGATCGCGCAGGAGGAGCAGCCGGCGGTGGCCGCGATCACCGCCTGCTACGTCGATGTCGCCGACGTCGAGGCCGCGCACCAACGATGTCGCGATGCTGGCGCAGAGATCACCGCCGCGGTGACGACCCACCCGTGGGGCATGCGCGATTTCGTGTTCCGTGACCCTGACGGACACCAGATCGCGGTTGGACAGCGCGTCGAGGCCTGAGTTCCCCTTGGGGCTCGGGCGGAAGGCACGGCAGGGGCACGCTTCGTGGTGATCGATGTGGTGGGGGTCGTCGCCGCGACGGTCCTCGCCGGTCTCTCGGCCCTCCACGTCTACTGGGCGCTCGGCGGGAGTCGCGGCGGCGCCGCGGCCATCCCGACGGTGGATGGTCGGCCGCTGCTCTCGCCGTCGCGCGCCGCGACGCTGATCGTCGCGGCGCTGTTGGCGGTGAGTGCCCTGCTGCTCGTCGGCAGTGTCGCCGGGTGGTCGCCACACGTCGGGTACCGGGTGGGCAGTGGCGGCGTCGGGTTCGTGCTCCTCGCCCGAGCGATCGGTGACCGCCGCTACATTGGCTTCTTGAAGCGCGAACGTGGCACCGCGTTCGCCCGTCGCGACACCATGCTGTATTCGCCGCTGTGCCTCGCGCTCGGGTCCGTGGCCGCGATCGTGGCTGCGGCGTCATAGGGCCGCGGGCTCCCTACGGCGACGCTCGCGGTGGGCTTTATCGCCGTACCTCGGGAACCCCGGGTGCGCGGGTCCTAAAGTGCGACCCGTGACGACGATCTATCACGACAACGACGCCGACCTCACTCCGCTCGCGGGTGCCGCGGTCGCTGTCGTCGGGTACGGGAACCAGGGTCGATCCTGGGCGTTGAACCTCCGCGACTCGGGGATGGAGGTCAGCGTCTGTGTCCGGGCCGACTCGTCCCGAGAGCAGGCCGTCACCGACGGCTTCACCCCGACGGATCTGTCCTCGGCGAACGACGCCGACGTGGTGTGCGTGCTCGTGCCCGACGACGTGATCCCGGGCCTTGGGCTCCGCCGGCGTCCCGACGCCTTGACCGTGGTCGCCAGCGGTTACACCCTGGCGTTCGACCGGTTCGAGCCCGACGGTGACGTGGGGATGGTGGCCCCCCGCATGCTCGGCCCCGAGGTGCGGCGCTGCTACGAGGAGGGCATCGGGTTCATCACCGCGGTTGGTGTCCACCACGATGCGACCGGCCGCGCCCGGGAGCGGGTCCTCGCGGTCGCCAAGGCGATCGGTGGTCTGCGACAGGGGGCGATCGAGCTGAGCCCGACCCAGGAGGCGATCCTGGACCTCGCGGTGGAACAAGCCCTCTCACCCGCCCTGGGGTTGGTCAACAACGCGTTTGTGCGGGTGATGACCGAACACGGGATCCCACTCGAAGCGGTCATCACCGAGCTGGTCTTGTCGGGCGAGTTCGAGCGGACGATGCGCCTGGTCCGAGAAGGTGGGTACGCGGCCCAGTTCGGCTTCCACTCACCAACCAGCCAGTACGGCCAGCTCACCCGACGGGACGCGTACGCGGATCTCGACGTCATGTCGACAATGCGCCGGCTGGTCGACGACATCTCATCGGGCCGGTTCGCCGACGAGTGGGATGCCGAGCGTGACGCGGGCTACCCGAACCTCCAGGAGCTGCGCGAACGCCACGCCGGCGCGACAGTCCAGGAGTTCGAGGAAGCGCTGCGCCGCGAGCTCGGCGAAGGCGCGATCGGCCGGTGAGCCGCATGATCCCGTCCAGGGTCCACCCGGAGGTCCGAGAGTGCTGCTGACCGGCGTCAACCACGTGGCCATCCTCACGAGCGACATGAAGCGCTTCCACGCGTTCTATCGAGACGTCTTCGACGCGACGGTGTCGGCCGAGATGGCGGAACGAGAGGGGGTCGCGTTGTCGTTCGTCGACATCGGGCCGACCGCCAAGCTCAACGTCTTTCAAGTCGTCGACAACCACGAGGCCGAACGGCAGACCCCGATGTTCGGTCGGGGTCGGATCGATCACCTCGGACTCGAGGCCGAATCGGTCGCGGCGTTCGACGTGATCCGCGACCGGCTGATCCAGCGGGGAGCGACGGACGGGTTCGTCACCGACTTCGGGGAGATCTTGAGCCTGTTCTTCCGTGACCCTGACGGCCTCGAAGGCGAGGTGTGCGTCGCGAACCCCGACGCCGAGCCGGGCGTGGTCAATCCTCCGGACACGCCGGCCAAGGGCTACACGCGGGTTGCTTGAGCGGTCGCGCCGCTCACCGGTCCGCGGTCAGGCGGGCCGGGCCTCGGCGACCGGCGGCTGCTCCGGGCAGCCGTCGACGTAGACGACGCGTCGGGTACGGACTGCCGGCACGACGGGGCCGGGGACGATCACGCCGGTCAGGTTGAGCGGGTCGGTGGCGCTCAGCGTGACCCGCTCACCCGATCGGGGGAGCTTGCGGACCTGCGCCAGCTGCTCCGCGGCAGCGGGGAGGGCGTACTGCTCGCCGCTGAACCCGGTGACGAACCGGCCTCCGCGGACCAACCCCCGGTCTTCGAGTCGACGGAGGGCGCGTTGCACGTCCCGCCACGGGAAGCGGATCGAATCGTGGACCGCGAGGTCCCGGAACACGACACCCCAGCGGTTGAGGAGCAGCTCGGCGACCGCCTCGGCCAGCTCGTCCCGGTCCAGGTCGGTGCCCGTCGGTGGGACCAGCGACCAGCGGCCGGCGCCGGTCGTGGCGACGTGACCGCCGCGCATGAGTCGTGACAGGCGGCGGGAGTCGGGGCGGCGACGGTCAGAGATCCGGGCTCGGATCGCACCGAACCCATCCGAGGTCACGAGCCCGCGCGCGACGGCGTCCCACAAGGCGCGTTCGATGTCAGCGGGGAGGCGACGGGTCGTGGTCGCCAGCTCGGACGCGAAGCATGCGCCACGGGCGCGCAGCACCTCGAGGATCTCCGCCGTGGCGCCGACGGTCGGCTCACCCGGGTCGGTTCCGCCCCGGGTGGCCTCGAGGAGCCAGTCCAGGTCGTCGCGGAACACGATCGAGATCGGCGTCGCCTTCGACGGGACGCCGGGCGCGGTCCCACCATCGTCGCGAGGCCGGGGCGTGAGGCGCAGCCAGCCGACCTGGCCGTCATGGCAGAGCCGGTCGAGCAATCGGGGCTGGTAGTCCCGTAGACGTCGGCTGAGCAGCTCCGGTTCCCAGGCGACGGCGGCGGTCTCGAAACCTTGCAGCTGGTTGATGACCGCGACCAGGCCGGCTTCGCCCGCGAGCTGGGTGCCCGGCGCCACGTGTTGCCAACGGAACAAGAAGCGCATGAGGTCTTGCGCCGTCACCGGTTGGACACCGTCGCGGCGACTCCGGCGGGAGTACGCGTGGATCCGGGCGAGGAGACGACGGGCCACCCACTCGATGTCGCCGCCGGTGTAGCGGCCTTGCAGGGCGAATCCTTCATGTTCGAGGACTGCGAGCCCGGCGCAGACCCGTCCCGTCGGGAGG
>DAIPLE010000136.1:0-6140 GCA_036769425.1 Actinomycetota bacterium | reverse complement strand
GCCGAAGGTCGTGGACGTCCATTCCCAGACGTCGCCGACCATGGCCAGTACGCCCGCCGCGGTGGCGCCGCCGGGGTGGGCGCGGACGTCATCGGGACCGAGCTGGAGGCGCGCGAGGTTGGCGAGGGTCGGCGTCGGGTCACGGTCGCCCCACGGATAGCGGCGTTTGGTCCCCTCGGCGCTCCACGACGCCGCGTACTCCCACTCGGCTTCCGTCGGCAGGCGCTTGTCGGCCCAGCGCGCGAAGGCGTCCGCCTCGTACCAGCAGACGTGCTGCACCGGTTCGCCCGGCGCGAGATCGGCTTGGCACCCGAAGCGCCGGACACTCCAGGTGCCGGCACCCTCGCGGCGCCAGCCCTGGGGGGCGACCAGTTGTGCCTCGTCGCGCCACGCCCAGCCCGCGGTCGACCACCAGCTCGGTTCGTCGTAGCCGCCGTCGTCGACGAAGGCTTGGTACGCGTCGTTGGTGACCGGGGTCCGATCGATGCGAAATGGGGCGACGTCCACCCGATGGGCCGGACGCTCGTTGTCGTACCCCCACGGTTCGGTGTCGGTGCCCATGACGAACGTTCCGCCCGGGAGACGCACCTCCGTGCTCCCGCTGCCGTCGGGCGCGGCGACGCAGGGATGCCGGGCACCGTTGCTTGGCTTCGGGTAGGGCCGGTCCATGAGATCGATCGTGGCGAGCATCGTCTCTTGATGCTGATGCTCGTGCTGGATGACCATCCCGTACACGAACCCGTGCCGTGAGAGGGGCTGCTCATCGAGGACGAGGCGGTCCAGCACATCGAGGACGCGTGCCCGCACGTCGTGCGCGTACGCGCGGGCCTGGTCTGGTCCGAGGACCGGGAGCGTCGCCCGCTCGCGGCGGGGGTGCTGAAACGCGTCGTACAGATCGTCGAACCGAGTATCGGTGGCAGGGGTGTCGACGAGGGCTCGCAGCAACCAGAGCTCTTCGTAGTGCGCGATGTGCGCGAGGTCCCAGACCAGCGGAGACATGAGCGGGGAGACCTGCGCGACGAGCTCGTCGTCGGCGAGGGGCTCGAGCAGGGTCGAGGTGCGAGCCCGGGCGTCGTCGAGATGGCGGGCGGCGAGCGCGTTCAGATCCATGGTGGCGCCCCGCCCTCGAGGATGGGGTGGACCTCCCCGTCGTTCCACCAGCCCTCCAGGCGGTCGTCGGCCGGACAGCGACATCGGTCGACGTACCGGTCGATGAACTCGCCGGTGGCGTCGAGCGTGGGCTGATCCGCGCCGCGGGACGGGAGCACTTCCAACGCGGCGTGGAAGCAGTCCCGCGCTGCTCGCGCCAATCCGGGGTGGGTCAGGCCGTCGCGGGCCGCTTCTCGCCAGAGGTTGCGCACCGGTCCTGACGCGCGGCGCACGCACGGGTCGAGGGTGGGGTCGGTCACGATCGCGTCGGAGACCGCGACCGCGACCCGCCACCACGGGTCGGGCAGCGCGTCGATCATCCGCAGCTCGAGCCAGCCGCGGGGCCGGATCGGCGGGAACAGGGTGGTCAGGTGGTAGTCGAGGTCGTCGCGGGTCGGCCAGCCCAGTTGGTGGCCGTGGGTGATCCACGATCGGAACTCGAGCGGGTCGGTCACCGGCACGTGGTCGTCCGGGGAGCGACGCACCATCATCACCCGGGCGTCGAGGGCGTAGCTCGCCCACGCGTCCGGGTACGGGCTGGTGCGGGGGACCGGAGTGCTGCGGCCGGGGTCCAACTCGAACCACACCGCGAGGCGCGTCGAACGCCAACCGGTCGGCTTACCGCGGGACAATGGTGAGTTGGCGAACGCGGCCGACAGCATTGGGCCGACGTCGTGCGCGAGCCGCCAGCGCCGTTCGCGTTCCTCGCCGCGGCCGTGGTCGACGTTGACCTGGATCGCGGCGGTGCTGCGCATCATGGTGCGGCCGGCACCGCCGTCGGCGTCGAAGAACGCCTCCATCGCGTCGTAGCGGGGCGTGCGGACCACTCGCTCGCGGTCGCCGCCCGGGTGGAGGCCGGTCGCTGCGAGGCCGACCCCGACGGCCTCGAGCGCGGTCCGGAGGGTCGTGGCGTCCCGGCTGATGGTGGCGCAGGCGGCGAGCCCCTCGAGGGCGGGGGAGCTGAGCTCAACCTGCCCGCCGGGCTCGAAGCTGATCCGGCTGCCGCCCGAGAGGGGGTCGAGGCTCGCGGCGGCGGCTTGGAGGGAGTCAAAGGGGGCCGAGTGGCAGGGATCGTCGAGCCGCACAGCCAGCCATTCGAGCTCGATGCCCACTCGGTGCTGACCGTTCGGAACGGATGCCGACGGACCGCGTGCGGCGTTGCCGACGACCCGTCGGGCCTCGAGCTCGGTCAGGACCGGCTCCGGGGACGGCATGGCTACCGGTGTCCGAAGTGCGCGGTGACCCAGTCCATGTCACGAACTGAGGCGAGCCGGAGATGACGGGTGAGCGCGGTGGGCATGGTGATCTTCCTCTCTGGTCGGGATGGGTACGTCGGGCGAGCGGTCATTGGATTGGTCAGGGGCCGGGAGCCGCCGCGGCGGTCTGGGCCCCGTCGAGTGATCGGCGGAGCGTGAGGTAGACCGATTCGGGGGTGAGGACGCCGAGGAACCCGTCCCCGTCGAGCACGGCGACCCAGCCGAGGTCGGTGAGCAGCATTGACGCCAGCGCGTCCTCGAGCGGCGCCTCGATCGAGACCCAGGCCTCGAGGCGTTCGGTGCCGGACGAGACGGGCCCGTCCCCGTTGGCCTGGTCGCGGCGGACATGACCGACGAGGCGACCGTCGCCACTGACGACCGCGACCCAGTCGGCGCCGCCGCGCTCGATCGCGGCGCGGGCGTCGGCCAACGAGGCGCTCGGCTGCACGGTGGGTGGATGCTCGAGGGTGTCCCGGGCGATGGGCGTGACCCGCAGCCGCTTCAATCCGCGGTCCGCGCCGACGAAGTCGGCGACGAACGGGGAGGCGGGGCTGCCGAGCACCTCGGCCGGGGTGTCGTACTGCGCGACCTTGCCGCCGACCTCGAGGATGCAGATGCGGTCACCCATCTTGACCGCCTCCTCGATGTCGTGCGTGACGAACACCACGGTCTTTTGCACCTCGCTCTGGAGGCGCAGGAACTCGTCTTGGAGGCGCATGCGCGTGACGGGATCGATCGCGCCGAAGGGCTCGTCCATGAGCAGGACGGGAGGATCGGCGGCCAGGGCGCGGGCGACGCCGACCCGCTGACGCTGCCCGCCGGAGAGCTGAGCTGGGTACCGGTCGCGGTACTCGCCCGGTATGAGACCCACGAGCTCGAGGAGCGCGTCGACCCGCTCCACGATCCGGTCCTTCTTCCAGCCCAACAGGCGGGGGACGGTCCCGACGTTGGTCCCGATGGTCTGATGGGGGAACAGGCCGACGTGTTGGATGACGTAGCCGATCCGTCGGCGAAGGTGCACGGGGTCGCCGCGGGTGACGTCCTCGTCGTCGAGGAAGATGCGGCCGCTCGTTGGCTCGATGAGGCGGTTGATCATCTTCAAGGTCGTGGTCTTTCCGCAGCCGGACGGTCCCACCAGGACGCAGGTCTCGCCGGCCGGGATCTCGAGCGTCAGCGCATCGACCGCGATTTGGCCGTTCAGGAATCGCTTCGAGACAGAATCCAGCCGGATCATGCGGGGGGCCTCCGGAGCGGTCCGCGACCCTACCGCAGGCCCCGGCCGGTCTTGCGGGTGCCGGAGTCGACGACCGCACGGAAGATGGCGGCGAACCGCTCCGGCTCCGCGGCGCGAAGCGACGGGCGCGCCGCTCGCAGGGCCGCGGTCGTCTCGCGTCGCCCTTCGAGCGCGGCGAGGACCGCGGCGGCCAGTGCCGCGCGGTCCGCGACGGGAACTAGCCGGCCGCTTCCGGGCGTGGCCTCGGCAACGATCTCGCGGGGTCCGCCGGCGTCGGTGGCGACCACTGGGGTGCCGCTCATCAACGCCTCGACGAGCACCAGGCCGTACGGCTCGGGTTCGGTCGACGGCAAGACGAACAGGTCGAGGTCGGCGAGGAGGTCGGCGATGTCATCTCGGGCGCCGAGCCAGTGCACCCCGGACATGGCACGCGCTGTCGCGGCAAGCGATTCGAAGAGGGCTTCCTTGCCGCGGACTGGGCCGCCGGCCACCACGAGCTCCACGTCGCCGCGCGAGGCCCGAACCCGCTCGAACGCGTCGAGGAGGACGTCAACGCCCTTCCAGGAGTCGACGCGACCCGCGGCACCGACGAGGAGCACCCGGTCGTCGATAGGGACCCGCGACCGGAAGCGCCCGGCACGACCGGGACGGAACTCGTGCGGGTCGGGGGTCTCGTGCACGACGACGACGTCGACGCCGTCGAGCTGGTCGGCGATGGCACGCGACATGGACAGCACCCGGGCCGAGAAACGCGGGATCAGGAATCGTTCGACCGCGAGCGCGGCGTTGGACTGCACCACGATCTCGCGGCCATGCCAGACGTGGGGCCGTCGGGCGAGGAGCGCCGCGGCCCACCCGTACCAGGAGTGAAACGAGTTGGTGTGCACCACGTCGACGTTGAGACGGCGGAGGAGGCGGGCGAGGCGGATCACCGTGAACGGCCACGCCAGCGCGTACCCGACCCAGTCGCGTAGGCCATGGCTGCGAGAGATTCGGCGCATCGGCACGACATGGACCTGCACGCCGGCGGCCTCGAAGTCGCCGCGCAGCGGCGGGTCGGCGGGGACGACGACATGGCATTCGAATTCTGGGCGTGGCAGGCTGCGGACCATCCGTAGCAGCGCCTGATCCGACCCGCCGCGCTCAGCGACTGGTTGGATCGAGCAGAGCTTGATCATGCGCCTGGCCCTTAACCTCGAGCAGCTGCTCCATCGCCCACCCGGCGGGATCGGTCGCTACACCGCCGAACTCGCCCGGCTCCTTCCTGGGCCCGACCCGGACGGCGGCGAGCGTATCGAGGTGATCCCGTTCGTGGCGCGGCACCGCTGGTCCAAGATCAGGCCCTCGCTCGGCGCGTTCGGTCTGGCCGACCTCGAACCGGTGGTGTTGCTGCTTCCTCGCCCCGTGCTCTACGACACCTGGAACGTTCTGGGCATACCGCCCCTCGGGATGCTGCACCCCACGTTGCGAGACGTGGATCTGGTCCACGCCCCGTCGCTGGCGGTTCCGCCGCGGTCCGGTGCGCCGTTGATCGTGACTGCTCACGACGCGGCCACGCTCGTCGCTCCCGAGACCTACCCTCGCCGGGGCCGGAGATTCCACAACCGGGGCTTCGGCGCTGCCGCCCGTCGGGCCGATCTGGTGATCGCTCCCACCAACGCCGCGGCGGAGGAGATCCTGGCCCGGACCGCGATTAGCCCCGATCGGATCCGCATCGTTCCGCACGGCGTCGTGCATCGGAAGGTGAGCAGAGGGATCGTCGAAGCCACCCGGGCCACGCTCGGGCTGGGTGACGAGCCGTACGTGCTGTGGGTCGGAACGCTGGAGCCGAGGAAGAACCTGCCGCTGCTCCTCGACGCGTTCGGGGCCGTGGTGCGAGCGGGCCTCCCGGAACGGCTGGTGATCGTAGGACCCGACGGCTGGCGCGGCGGTCCGCGCGCCGTCGCCGCGGCCGCCGAGGACCTCGGCGATCGGGTCCGGTTCACCGGCGCGATCCGGGCCGACCGGCTCACGGCGCTCTATCGAGGGGCGTCGCTGTTCGCCTTCCCGAGCATCCACGAAGGGTTCGGGCTCCCCGTCCTGGAGGCGATGGCCCAAGGGGTCGCGGTCGTCTGCTCCGACATTCCGGTGCTCCGCGAGGTGGGCGGAGCCGCCGCTCGGTTCGTGCCACCGACGGACGCCGGGGCGTGGGGGGAGACGCTGGTTGCGTTGCTGAGCGACGAGACCGAACGAGCCCGGATGGGGGCCGCGTCGGTCAACTGGGCCGCCGAGTTCACGTGGGAGCAGTGCATCCGCCGAACCCGCCGTTGTTACCAAGAAGTGCTCGGCTCCGCTCGGTAGCCTCGTCGCCGCGTGGTGGAGTCTGGACTCTCGCCGGTGGTCGTCCGCCTGCTCGGCGCGGACATCGGTCCGAAGTGGCTGTACTGGCCCTGGGTGTCCGATCATCTGAGCGAGATCCAAGACCGGCTCACCCAGCACATCCAGCTGACGCTGCTCTCGGT
>DAIPLE010000019.1:0-17426 GCA_036769425.1 Actinomycetota bacterium | reverse complement strand
CCGTACTCGTAGCCGACCTGATCGGCGAGGGACTCGGCGGCGTCGGCGCCGAGCGTGTCGAGCGCGCCCGCGAGCAGGCCGGCGAGCACGTCGTCCTGGCGGAGCGGGAGGGTCAGGGTGTCTCGGCCGGTGGCCAGGTACCGCTTCGAGGGACGCCCGGCGGGGCGGTTGCCGTCATCGGGACGGCTGATGGCGACCATGAGGTAGCCGCCCCCGGTGAGTTTCTCGAGATGGTGGCGGGCCACGTTCGGATGCAGCGCGAACTGCTCGGCGACCTCGGCGGTCGTGACCCCGTCCGAGGCGTCGCGGGCGAAGAGGTAGATCTCCCGACGGGTCGGGTCACCGAAGGCGCTGGTCACCGCGGCGACGGCGGCGGTGAACTCGTCGGCGGTCAGGCCCCGCTCCGACCCTTCCGGCGGTGGGACGCGGCGACTGACAGGCTTCGGGGCGGGCTCGGCGGCCACGACCGGTATTCTACCTATGCCCGTAGTGGAAATCCTGTCCCTCCCGGAGGCTGCCCGTGCCCGCCCACGACGCTGAGGTCCGGGCCACCCTGCGCGGGGTCGAGGATCCCGAGCTGGCGGCCTCGATCGTGGACCTCGGGATGGTCGCCGCGGTGGCCCGCGACGGCGGCACGGTTGTGGTCCAGCTGGCCTTGGCGCTGCCCGAGGACGCCTGGCCCCCCGACGAGCTGATCCGGCGGGTGCAGGCCACGGTCGGGGCGATCCCCGGTGTCACCCGGGTCGACGTCGAGCATCGCCCGATGACCCCCCAGGAGGAGTCCGACGCGGCGAGGGTCCTGCGCGGGGACCCGCCCCGGAACCCGTTGGCCGTCGTGGACGCCGACGCCGCGGCGCCGCGGCCCCCCCGCCGGAACCCGTTCACCGACTCCTCGACTCGCATCCTGGCGATCTCGTCGGGAAAGGGGGGTGTGGGGAAGTCGTCGGTGAGCACGAACCTCGCGATTGGGCTCGCGGCGCGCGGCCACCGGGTCGCGGCGGTCGACGCCGACGTCTGGGGGTTCTCGCTGCCCCGCATGCTCGGCATCGACCGGCCCCCGGGACTCGTCGACGACGTGATCGTCCCGCCCAGCGCCCACGGGGTCCGGCTCGTCTCGATGGGGTTCTTCGCCCGCGACGATCAGGCCGTGATCTGGCGGGGACCGATGCTGCACAAGGCGCTGGAGCAGTTTCTCACCGACGTCCACTGGGGCGACCCCGACGTGCTCGTCGTCGACTTGCCCCCGGGCACCGGCGACGTGGCGCTCTCGATGGCCCAGCTGCTGCCCCACGCCGAGGTGGTGGTCGTCACCACGCCTCAGCCGGCGGCGCAGCGTGTGGCGCAGCGCAGCGCGGCGATGGCCGAGAAGGTCGACCTGCCCGTGGTCGGCGTCATCGAGAACATGTCCTGGTTCACCGGCGACGACGGGAAGCGCTACGAGATCTTCGGTGCGGGCGGCGGGCGAGCGCTCGCCGACACGCTCGGCGTGCCGCTCCTCGGCCAGATTCCCCTGGTCTCCGCGCTCCGCGAGGGCGGCGACACCGGCCGGCCCATCACCGTGACCGACCCCGACAGCGAAGCGGCCCAGGTGTTCACCGCCATCGCCGAGCGTCTCGACACCGCCGCCCCACGGCGAATCCGTCGCCCCGAGCTCCGGATCGGATGACCGACACGGTCGGGACGCGCGGTGACCGACCGGTAGTGTCCCGGCCATGGACGTGCGCATCGGTGTCATCTGGTCCCCGAAGGAGCTGACGCTCGAGGTCGACGGCGACGCCGCGCAGCTCGAATCGTCCGTCAACGACGCCCTCAACGGCGACGGCAAGGTCCTCTGGCTCACCGACGTTCACGGCCGCCGGGTCGCGGTGCCGGCCGACCGGGTCGCGTACGTCGAGATCGACGCCGACGGGAACGCCAAGCGGGTCGGGTTCGGTCCCGGCTGAACCGGTGACCCCGGCGCCTCTCGGCGCGGACTTCCTCGACCGTCGCCTGCTCTTCTTCACCGGCAAGGGCGGGGTCGGCAAGAGCACGGTCACCGCCGCGACCGCGCTCCTCGCCGCCGAACGGGGCCGACGAGTGCTGCTGGTCGAGGTCGACTCCAAAGGCAACCTCACATCGCTGTTCGAGCATCAGCCGGTGGGGTTCAAGCCGACCGAGGTGTACCCCGGCGTCTTCGCGATGCAGATGCGCACCGAGGCCGCGTTACGCGAGTACCTCAAGCTCAACCTGCGCATCCCGGTGCTCGGCCGGCTCGGACCGTTGGCGAACGTGTTGGAGTTCGTCGCCACCGCGGCCCCGGGCGTGAAGGAGATCCTCACCGTCGGGAAGGTGTGCTGGGAGGCCCGCGAATCCCTCGAGGGTCGCGCCGACTGGGACCTCGTCGTCGTCGACGCCGCCGCCAGCGGCCACGTGGTCGCCCAGCTCGATTCGCCGCGTGCCATCCAGGAGCTGGTCCAGGTCGGCCCGGTCCGCCAGCAGACTGACTGGATGGTCGAGCTCCTCTCGGACCCCGCCCTCACCGCGTTGCACGTGGTGACGTCCCCCGAGGAGATGCCGGTCAACGAGACCATCGAGCTCGTCGAGCGGGCCCGAGCCGAGTTGAAGGTCCCGCTGCGGTCGGTGGTGGTGAACCGGGTGCTCCCCGAGCCGTTCACCCGCGCCGACGAGCCGGTCTTCGACGCGCTCGCGGCCGGGCCGGGCCGGGACGCGCTCGTCGCCGCGGCCGGGCCGGGCACCGACGCCGCGCTGGACGCCACCCGCCTCGCGGTGGCGCTGCGCCGCTCACGGGCGGTGCACCTGGCGCATCTGCGCGAAGCGATCGACGTGCCCCTGCTGTACCTCCCGTATCTGTTCGTCCGAGACCACGGGTTGCGAGTCACCCGGGTCGTCGCCGAGCATCTCGCCGCGGAGCTCGGCCGGTGACGTCCGCGAGCCTCGAGGCGCTGCTCGCCTCCCGGGAAGTCGTGGTGTTCTGCGGGTCGGGCGGTGTCGGGAAGACGACCATCGCCGCCGCCGCGGGTCTCGCCGCGGCGACGGAGCTCGGCGGCAAGGTCCTGGTCCTCACCATCGACCCGGCTCGGCGCCTGGCCGACGCCCTCGGTCTGGAGGGCATCGGCAACGTCGAGCGTCGCGTCCCCGACGAGGTGCTGCGCGCCGCGGGTCTCGAGCCACGCGGGCAGCTGTTCGCCGCCATGCTCGACACGAAGGCGTCGTGGGACGACCTGGTGCTTCGCCACGCGCCCGACGAGGAGACCGCCTACCAGATCCTCGAGAACCGCCTCTACCAGAACATCACGGCCCGGTTCGTGCAAAGCCACGACTACATCGCGATGGAGCGCCTCTTTGACCTGCACACCACCGGCACCTATGACCTGATCGTCGTCGACACCCCACCGACGCGAAACGCCATCGACTTCCTCGAAGCCCCGAGCCGCATGGCTGACTTCTTCGGCGGCCCGCTGCTGCGGTGGCTGACGATGCCGTACCGGCTCGGGGGTCGGCGGGGAGCCCGGGTGCTCAACTTCGCCAGCCGGCCCTTCTACCAGCTCGCCGACCGGGTGCTCGGCAGCCAGTTCCTCCAGGACATCGCCGAGTTCTTCTTGAACTTCCAGAGCATGTACGACGGGTTCGTGGTCCGAGCCCAGGCGGTTGAACGGCTCCTCCACGACCGGCGGACCTCGTTCAGCGTGGTCACCACCCTCGAAGGTGCGCCGTTGCGTGAAGCCGAGTTCTTCTGCGGGGAGCTCGCAGCCCGCGGTTTCCCACTCGGCGCGATCGTGTTGAACCGGGTCCTGCCCGAGTTCCTGACGTCCCCCGAGGGGCACGCCGCCGCGACCGTGCTGTGCGACCGGGCCGAGTCACTCGCGGGACCGCTTGCCGAGCTGGGGGTCGACGCGCTCGACGACCCGGACCGCACGGCGCGGGTGCTGCGCACCGTCGGGTCGACGTTTCTCGACTATGGCGTCGTCGCGACGCGAGAAGCCGATCTGAGGAACCAGCTGGCGCGCACCCCCGACGTTGTGGCGACGGTCCCGGCGTTCGCCGACGACATTCACGACATCGCGGGACTAGCCCGCATCAGCCGCGCCCTGCTCGCGAGTCCGTAACCTCTTCATCATGGCCATCGGGCTGTCCGACCTCGCGCAGGCGAACACCGGTCTGCGGGGCGCACCGTTCCGCCACTTGCAGCGCCTCGTCGCCTCGTGGCCGCCGCTCGCCGACCTGTGCTTCGCCGATCTCATCGCTTTGGCGCCCATCGAAGGCGAAGAGGGACACCGGTTCGTCGTGCTGGCCCACGTCCGGCCCGTGACCGGCCAGACCCTCTACCCCGGTGAGCTGGTCGGCACCGTGGTCCAGGAGGTGGAGCGTCCCCTCGTCGCCCGGGCATGGCGCAAACATGAGATCGTCGGTGGCGACGCGACGGTCCTCGGCTCACCGGAACGGGCCCGCACCCAGTGCATCCCGCTCATGCTCGACGGTGAGCCGATCGCCATCGTCAGCCGAGAATCGCCGACCACGTCGGGCCGGCGCCAAGGCGAGCTCGAACGGGCCTACCTCGACACCTTCGAGCGGTTCGCCCGCATGATGACCGAGGGCTCGTTCCCGTTCCCACGCGACGAGGTGCAGCTCGAGGAGGCCCCCCGAGTCGCTGACGGGGTGATCCTGCTCGACGAGCAGCTGCGCATCCGGTTCACGAGCCCGAACGCGATCAGCTCCCTGCACCGCATGGGGATCCACTCGTACACCCACGGGGTGCAGCTGGCCGAGATCGGATTCGATCAGGACGCCGCCGACGATGCCTACCGGCTTCGGGTACCGGTCACCGAGGAGTTCGAGCGGGGTGAGACGTCGCTGCTGATCCAGGCGATCCCGCTCCTCGAGCACACCCGTCCGACGGGGGCGATGATCCTGGTGCGGGACGTGACCGATCTTCGGCGACGCGACCGCGCGCTGATGTCGAAGGACGCCACGATTCGTGAGATTCACCACCGGGTGAAGAACAACCTGCAGACCATCGCCGCGCTGCTCCGCCTCCAAGGACGACGGTTGCAGTCCGAGGAGGCCCAAGAGGCGATCCAGGAGTCGGAGCGTCGGATCCGCTCGATCGCGATCGTCCACGAGACCTTGTCCCGAGAGGCCGCTGACGTCGTGAACTTCTCCGACATCGTCGGTCCCCTCGTCCGGGTGGTCGAAGAGACGGTGTCAACGCCGGAGCTGCGGCTGCACTTCGATGTCGAAGGCGACGCCGGCGAGCTCCCCGGTGAGGTCGTCACCCCACTCGCGGTCGTGCTCAACGAGCTCATGCAGAACGCGGTCGACCACGCGTTCCCCATCAGCGAGGACGGCGCGGCCGAAGGTCATGTGCGGGTCTGGTTGCGACGCAGCGAAGGGGAGCTGGCGGTCGACGTGGTCGACGACGGCGTCGGCCTCCCGCCCGGGTTCTCGCTGGACCGGTCCCGAGGATTGGGGCTCTCGATCGTGCACGCCCTGGTGACCAGCGAGCTCGGCGGCTCGATCGAGATGCGCGACGACGGCGGGACGCGAGTCAGCCTGCGGGTGCCGGTGAAACCGGCGGTGCGGGTCGAAGGACTGCAGACGCGCTGATCAGCAGGCGGCGCGCTGGTGGGCCACCCAGGTCTTGCGGAGCTTGCGGCGCTCCTCCTCGGTGGTGCCTCCCCAGATGCCGGCCTCTTGGTTCGTCGCCAACGCGAACTCGAGGCACTCGTCGTTGACGAGACAGGCGGTGCAGATCCGACGGGCGGTCTCGATCTGCTCGAGGGCCGAGCCCGTCGTCCCGATGGGGAAGAAGACGTCAGGGTCAGAGTCCCGGCACGCGGATCGGCCTCGCCAGGCCTCGGCGTCCCAGTCGTGCGTCCGGATCCAGGTGAGCGCCACTGCTGCTTCCTTGCTGTGTTCGGCCTTGTCGCCGTCGGGTTGCCGCGCTACCGGGCCGTGGCTCCGGCGCGCCTGACCCGGGTCACGACCCGCGGGGCGCCAGCGAGCGTAGATCGAGTGTGACCCCTGCCACAAGGCCTCTGACCTGCCCGTTCGCGTAGAACCTACGATACCAGGGTGCCCGGAGCGTCGCCGAACCCCCGGGTCTGGGCTCACCGCGGCGCTCGGCGTCAAGCTCCCGAGAACACCGTCGCCGCCTTCCGCCGCGCCCGGGCCCTCGGCGCCGACGGGGTCGAGCTCGACGTGCGCCGCTGCTCGGACGACGGGCTGGTCGTCCACCACGACGCGAAGGCTCGAGGCGTCGGCGTCTTGGCCGACGCCCCCCTCTCGGCGGTGCGGGCCCGCCGCCCCGAGATCCCGACCCTCGACGAGGCGCTCGACGCCTGCGCCGGGATGCTCGTCAACGTCGAGGTGAAGAACCTGCCCGGAGATCCCGACTTCGACGTCGATGATCGCATCGTCGGGCTGCTCGCTGAGACCCTGGCCCGGCGGGGCCACACCGACGACGTGCTGGTCTCGTCGTTCAACCTGAGCACCGTCGACCGGTTCCGTCACGTTCCTGACGCCGCCCCGACCGCGCTGCTCACCCTGCGGGGCTTCGAGCCCCTCGCTGCCGTGACCCTCGCCGCCGACCGGGGACACGCCGCGCTGCACCCGAACGTCTGGGGTCTCACCGGCCCGGTCGCGGCCGCGGTGACGACCAAGGCCCATGAGCTCGGGCTGGCGCTCAACGTCTGGACCGTGAACCGGGCCGCCACCGTGCGGCGCCTCGCTCGGGCTGGTGTCGACGCGGTCGTCACCGATGTCCCCGACGTCGCGCTCTTGGCGTTGGGCCGCGACGTCAGCCCCCGGGTGGAACCACCAGGGTGAGGCAGTCGGGGTCGTAGTGGACCTCGAGGCGCTCCACGTCGCCCAGATAGTCGCCGTCGACCTGCCACGGGAACGGGGAGCCGTGCGCGACGAACGTCAGCGCATCGAGGTCGGCGAGCTGGACGATCTGGCGGTGACGCTCGAGTCGACGGCCTCGGCTCATCGCCGACAACGCCGCCGGGAGTAGCACCCGGGTGTCGAGGCTCCGGAACATCGTCAAGGCCAGCTTGCGGTCGAGGCCCGCGGCGTGGGTCACGGTCAGGGGACGCACGCCGAAGAACGCGTACGGGGAGGTGTTCGACGTGACCGCGAAGAACCCGTCGCCGACCGGCTCGCCTCCCACCTCGACCCGGTACGGCGCATGCTCGCGGTCGAATCCCCGGTAGAAGGTGGTGATCGCCGCCACCGCGAACGTCGGGTGCGCCAGCCAGCGTTTCAGCCAGGCGTGCCGTTCGACCTGCTCGATGACCTCGGCGTCGAAGCCGGCACCGAGGTGGAACAAGAACCGGCGGCCGTTTCCGCAGCCGAGCCCGACCCGGTGGAGCGAGCGGCGCCGCAAGTTCTCGACGAGCTGCTCGGTGGCCGAACCCATCGAATTCGCCACCCCGATGGTCCGGGCGAACACGTTGGTCGACCCCCCGGGCAGCGGCGCCAACGCGGTGTCGGTGCCGGCCAGCCCGTTGGCCGCCTCGTTCAGCGTCCCGTCCCCGGCGGCGACGACGACGGCGTCGAAGCCCTCCCGGGCGGCGTTGCGAGCCAATCGGGTGGCGTGACCGCGGCGGATCGTCTCGGCCACCTCGAGGCGGTGCTTCTCACCCAGGGCGTGTTGGACCTGCAGCCGCCGCCGGGGCGTCATCGACGACGCGGTCGGGTTCACGATCAGCAAGAGCCGCACGGCCGGGCAGAATACGGCGGTACGGTCCGTCGGTGCCCTCGCCGCTCGCCGCGATCAGCGCCGAGGTCGTCTCGTGCCGGGCCTGTCCCCGCCTCGTCGCCTGGCGCGAGACCGTGGCGCGGACGAAACGGGCGTCGTTTCGCGACGAGACGTACTGGGGCCGTCCCGTCCCCGGGTTCGGAGACCCCGACGCGTCGATCCTGCTGGTCGGGTTGGCACCCGCCGCGCACGGCGGGAACCGCACCGGGCGGGTCTTCACCGGCGACCGGTCCGGCGACTGGCTCTTCGGCGCCCTCTACCGGGCCGGGCTCGCCAACCAGCCCACGTCGGTGCGGGCCGACGACGGCTTGACCCTCCACGACGCGTACGTGACCGCCGCAGTCCGCTGCGCGCCACCCGACAACGCGCCCACCCCCGAGGAACGGGACCGCTGCCTCCCGTATCTCATCCGGGAGCTCGCCCTCCTCACCCGGGTCCAGGTCATCGTGGTGCTCGGCGGCTTCGCGTACGCCGCGTTGTGGCGGACGCTCGGCGCCGCCGCGGTCGAGCTGCCCCGACCCCGTCCCCGGTTCGCTCACGGCCTCGAGGTCACGACACCCCGGGCCACGATCCTCGGCTGTTTTCACCCGAGCCAGCAGAACACGTTCACCGGTCGGCTCACCGAGGCAATGCTCGACGACGTCATGGCCCGCGCCCGGGCGCTGGCCGCGCCGCCGGGCAGGGTCAGCTCAGGGCCAGGATCTCGCCCGCCGCGTACACGAGGGCGATGAGGCCGAGGATGACGCCCACCATGACTCGCAGCGTCCGATCCGAGGACCGGATGGTGAGGTGGGCCCCGAGACGCGCGCCGGGGATCACGCCGACGCAGAGCGGAAGCGCGAAGAGCCAGTCGATGTGGCCGAGCGCGGCGTGGGTGATCATCCCTGGGACCGCCAGCACGCCGACGCAGGCCAGCGACGTCGCCAGCGCCTCCTTGATCGAGAGGCGCACCCATGAGGTGAACAACGGCACCATGCGCACCCCGCCGCCGATGCCGAGGAGGCCGCTGAGCCCACCGGCCCCGACCCCGATCACCACCAGCCGCCATTTGTCGTCGCGTCGTCGCCCCGAGCTCGGGTGCGCGAGCCCCGGCCCGGCGTCGGTGATGCCCTCCATGGCGACGACCGACTCCGGCTCGGGGGTCTCGACCGGGCGGCTGAGCCGGTAGGCGCTGAACCCGACCATCGCCGCGGTGAGGATCATGAGCGGATGCCCGTTGCCGGGCACCGCCGTGGTCAGCAGCGCGCCACCCACCGCGGCGGCCACGCCCGCCGACGACGTCCACAGCACCACCCGCCAGTGGATGAGCTCCTCACGCCGGTAGCGGAACGCGCCGCTCAGCGCCGACGGGATGATCGACGGGAGCGTCGAGCCCACCGCGGCGAGCGGTGACGCGCCCAGCACCCGGATCGCCGGTGTGGACACGACCGCCCCACCGATGCCGAACATGCCCGACAGGACGCCGGTGCCGACACCAACGACGGCGCTCAACACAATTCGCCAGAGATCGGACATCCCCGCGGAGGCTACCCTTCGCTTCGTGGCCAGCGACGTGTCGTTACGCGGCGTCTACGTCCCGCTCATCACCCCGTTCGCGCCCGACGGCAGCGTCGCGCTCGACGCGCTCGACGCGCTCGCGCACACCTACCTCGACGCCGGCGTGGCCGGTCTGGTGCCGCTCGGCACCACCGGCGAGACCCCCCTCCTCGACCACGACGAGCAGGCCGCCGTCGTCGACGTGTGCGCCCGAGTCTGTCGCGAGCAGCACACGCCGATGATCGTCGGGACCGGCACCAACAACACCCGCTCGACCATCGCCGCCACCCAGGCGCTCGCCGCGATCCCCGAGACCACCGCGGCGTTGTGCGTCGTTCCGTATTACCTGCGGCCCGGCCAGGCCGGGATCGTCGCCCACTTCGAGGCGATCGCCGCCGCGAGCCCGGTACCGGTCGTCGTCTACAACATTCCCGGCCGCACCGGCCGGCTCCTCGAGCCCGACGGGCTCCTCCGCCTGGCCAACACGCCGAACATTGTCGGCGTCAAACAGGCGGTCGGCGCCGTCGACGACGGCTCGCTCCGGCTGCTCGCCGAGGCCCCCCCAGGATTCGCGGTGCTCGGCGGTGACGACCAATTCATGTTCCCGCTGGTCCTGCTCGGCGCGGCGGGAGCCATCTCCGCCGCGGCGCACGTGTGCACCCGACGCTTCGTGGAGATGACCGAGTGCGGATTGGCCGGGAAGGTCGACGAGGGTCGAGCCCACCACGAAGCACTCCTCGCGGTGTCGCGGGCCTGTTTCGCCGAGCCCAACCCGGCAGTGTTCAAGGGCGTCCTCCACGCCCAGGGTCTCATCCCCACCCCCGACGTCCGGTTGCCGCTCACCAACGCCTCCCCGGCGGCGGTGCGCCAAGCCCTCGACGCCGTCGACGCCGCCGGCGGCTGAGCCGCCCCCCTCCCCCCGGTTGGGGTGACGACGGTCACGTTGTCGGCCCCGCCACGCGCACGTAGGGTGACCGAAAACGGAACGGAGCCGTTCCGAAACTGTGGTGACGGGTCGACGAACCGAGGATCGCATGACGCTCTCAGACCGGGTCCAAGCCAAGGCCCAGGAGCGACGTTGGCTCATCCTCATCGTCTTGTGCTTCAGCCTCATCGTGATCGTGCTCGACAACTCGATCCTGAACGTGGCCTTGCCGACCATCGTGCAGACGCTCCACGCGTCGAACAGCCAGCTGCAGTGGATGGTCGACTCCTACACCCTGGTGTTCGCGGGCCTGCTCCTCACGATGGGCAGCCTCGGCGACAAGTACGGGCGACGCCCCGCGCTCCAAACCGGGTTCCTCGTGTTCGGCGCCGGGTCCCTGCTCTCGGCGCTCGCGGGCTCGGCTGATCAGCTCATCGCCAGCCGGGCGTTCATGGGCATCGGGGGCGCGCTGATCATGCCGGCGACGCTGTCGATCATCACGAACGTGTTCCCCGCCCACGAACGACCCAAAGCCATCGGCGTGTGGGCCGCGACCGCCGGAGTCGGCGTGGCGCTCGGTCCCCTCACCGGCGGGTTCTTGCTCGAGCATTTCTACTGGGGCTCGATCTTCCTCGTGAACCTCCCCATCGTGGTGTTCGGGGTGATCGCGGGGATCTACCTGATCCCGAACTCGAAGGACCCCAACGCGCCCCGCCTCGACCTGGTCGGCGCGGCCCTGTCGATCATCGGGCTCAGCGCGCTGCTCTACGCGGTGATCGAAGCCCCCACGAAGGGATGGACCGCCGATTCGACGCTCGCGTTCTTCGCTATCGGCGGGCTCGTCATGGCCGCGTTCTTCGCCTGGGAGCGTCGGGTCGACCACCCGATGCTCGACATGGGCTTCTGGAAGAACCCGCGGTTCAGCGGCGCGAGCGGCGCGATCGCGATCACGTTCTTCGCCATGTTCGGCTCGATCTTCCTCCTCACCCAGTACCTGCAGTTCGTGCTCGGCTACACGCCGTTCCAGACCGGGATCCGGCTCCTCGCGTTCGCGATCCCGATGATGGTCATCGCCCCGTTCAGCCCCCGCGTCGTGGACCGGATCGGCACCAAGCTCACGGTGGCGCTCGGCCTGGTCTGCGTCTCGGCGGGTCTGGTCCTGCTCGGCGGCGTCGGCGTCACGACCGGCTACGCCGACATCGCGTGGCGGATGGCGCTCGCCGCGACCGGGATGGCGCTCACGATGAGCCCGGCCACCGAATCGATCATGGGCTCACTTCCGCTGACCCGGGCCGGGGTCGGCTCCGCCGTCAACGACACCACCCGCCAGGTCGGCGGCGCCGTCGGCGTCGCGGTCATCGGCAGCGTCTTCTCTTCGATCTATGGCTCAAAGGTCGTGGACGCGCTGCGCGGCAAGGGGGTGCCGGCGAGCGTGGTGGCGAACGCCAAGTCATCCCTCGGCGCCGCCCTCCAGGCCGCGGGGCATCTCCCTGGGGCTGCCAGTCGAGTCTTCTCGGATCTGGCCAAGACCGCGTTCATCGACGGGTTCCACAGCGGCGTCTACGTCGGTGCCGCGGCGTCGGCGCTCGGGATCATCGCGGTGCTGATCTGGCTGCCGGCGCGTGCCCACGCCGACGACGTCGAACGTCAAGCCGCCGACTTCGACGCGCACGGCCACTCCGGACCTCGCACCACGGTGTCGGCGCGAGGCAACGGTGACGGTGACGGTGACACCGTCCCTGAACGCCCGGGTGACGGCATCCCCGCCGAGTCGCCGGCGCCGGCCCGGACGCGATGAACGGCGCGCTGCGCCCCGGTCGGCCCCGCAGCGCCGAGGCCGACCAGGCGATTGTCGATGCCGCGCTGGCGGTGTTCGCCGAGGAGGGCTTCGACGGTCTGACCATGGAGGCCGTGGCCGCGCGGGCCGGCGTCGGGAAGGCCACGGTGTACCGCCGCTATCCCGGCAAAGCCGAGCTGGTCATCCGCGCCGCGTCGTGTCTCAGCGCCGCGGAAGCCCCCGAAGCCGACACCGGCTCGCTGCGAGGGGACCTGCAGGCCATCGCCCGCAACCTCGTGCATCTGCTCACGGCGACGGTCGCCGGACGATGCGTCCCCGAGCTCGTCGCGGCGCTGCCCCGCTGCGCGCAGCTCGCCGGCGAGCATCGACGCTTCATCGCCGCCCGTCGCCGCCTCACCGTCCGGGCGGTGAACCGGGCTGTCGCCCGGGGCGAGCTCGCCGCCGACACCGACGCCGAGATCGTCGCCGACCTGCTGGCCGGGCCGATCTTGTATCGACACCTCGTCATGCGGGGACGACTCGACACCCGGTATGCCGACCGCGTCGTCGACGCCGTCCTCGCCTGGTTGAGCCACGACACGCCGGCCGGCGCCGCGCCCGTCGCGCCCGCCTGACCCGGGCTCAGAAGCCGCCCACCGCCGCGCCGACGACGGCTTGCTGCTCGCGCTCGTGGACCTTCGCGCTCCCAGTGGCGGGGCTGGCGCTGGAATGACGCGCGATGTGATCCCAGCGTCGGGTGTCGCCGAGCGAGCGCCGCAGCGCACCGTCGACAAAGGACCAGGCCCCCATGTTCGCCGGCTCCTCCTGAACCCACCACAGCTGGGCCCCCTTCGGGTACCGGGCGAGCACGGCGAGGATCTCCGGCTCGGGCCAGGGGTAGAGCTGCTCGAGGCGGATCACCGCCACCGGAGCGCCGGCCTCGTCGCGGGCGTCCATGAGCTCGTGGCCGAGCTTGCCGGAGCAGAGGAGCACCCGCCGGACCGTGGCGGGATCGAGGTCGGTGGCGCGATCGTCGAGCACCCGGTGGAACGTGTCGCTCGTGAGCAGCTCGACCGGCGAGCGGGCCTGTTGCATCCGCAGGTACCGCTTGGGGGTGAAGCACACCAGTGGCACCCGTCGGGCGACGCGGACCTGGCGGCGCAGCACATGGAAGTACTGCGCCGCGGTCGACGGGTACACGACGCGCAGGTTGTCGTCGGCGCACAGGACCAGGAACCGTTCGATTCGGGCGCTTGAGTGGTCGGGGCCCTGACCCTCGAAGCCGTGCGGCAACAGCATCGTCAACGCCGACCGCTGGCCCCACTTGTCCTCGGCGGCCACGACGAACTCATCGATCGTGACCTGCGCCGCGTTCATGAAGTCACCGAACTGGGCTTCCCAGGCGGTGAACGTCTCCGGGGCCGCCACCGAGTAGCCGTACTCGAATCCGAGGGCCGCGTACTCGGACAGGACCGTGTCGTAGAGGCGGAACGGCGCCTGCTCGGGTGCGAGATGCTGGAGCGGGACGTACTCGACCTCGTCGACGACGTCGACGAGGACACCGTGACGCTGGCTGAACGTCCCCCGACGGGTGTCCTGACCCGCGACTCGCACCGGTGTCCCTTCGAGGACGAGCGAACCGAACGCCAACGACTCGGCCAGCGGCCACTCCACCGTCCCCGCGTGGTAGGCGTCGCGCTGGGCGACGAGGATCCGCTCCAGCTTCGGGTGGACGTGGAACGTGTCCGGCCAGGTGGTCAACCCGGCCACCACGCGATCCAGGACCGACCGGTCGGCGGCCGTCGCGACCGGCTCCGCCGAATCCGACGGCTCGTTCACGTCGAGGGCCACGGCGTCGGGGTCGATCCCGGTGGCGTGGGGCTCGTGGGTCTCCTCGAACGCCCGGTCGAGGTGGGCCCGGAAGTCGGCGAACGCGGCGTCGCACTCGTCGGCGGTGAGGTCCCCGCGGCCGACGAGCTGGTCGGTGTAGCGCTGACGGATCGACGGATGGGCGGTGATGAGCCCGTACATGTGCGGCTGGGTGAACGCGGGCTCGTCGGCCTCGTTGTGCCCGTAGCGGCGATAGCAGACCAGGTCGACGACAACGTCCTTGTGGAATGCCTGGCGGAACGCGAAGGCGAGACGCGTCACCCGCACGCAGGCCTCGGGGTCGTCGCCGTTCACATGGAAGATTGGGGCCTGCACCATCTTGGCGACATCGGTCGCGTACACGCCGGAGCGGCCCGACTCCGGTGACGTCGTGAACCCGAGCTGGTTGTTGACGACCACGTGGATGGTGCCGCCCACGTCGTACCCCTCGACTTCGGAGAGGTTGAAGGTCTCGGCGACGACGCCTTGACCGGCGAACGCGGCGTCGCCGTGGACCAGGACCGGGAGGACCGCATCGACCGGATCGCCGAGCCGCTCCGCGGCGGCGCGGGCCATCCCCTCCACGACGGGGTCGACGGCCTCGAGATGGCTCGGGTTCGCCGCCAGGCGCAACAGCACCTGGTTCCCGCTCGGCGACACGTGCTTGCCGGTCTGGCCGACGTGGTACTTGACGTCGCCGGACCCTTGCGTGCTCGACGGGTCGAGTTCGCCTTCGAACTCGCGGAAGATCTGCGCGTACGACTTGCCGAGGACGTTGGCGAGCACGTTCAGGCGGCCCCGGTGGGCCATGCCCATCACCAGCTCGGTCATCCCGCCGTCCGCAGCCGCGCTGCACAGGGCGTCGAGCATCGGGATCAGCGTCTCCGCCCCCTCGAGGCTGAACCGCTTCTGGCCCAGGTACTTCGCGGCGAGGAACCGCTCGAACGCCTCCGCCGCGTTCAACTTGCCGACGATGCGCTCCTTCTCGTCGGCGCTGACCGGCTCGGAGTCTCCCTCGACCTGCGCTTGGATCCAGGCCTTCTGGTCGGGCTCCTGGATGTGCATGTACTCGACCCCGATGGTCCGGGCGTAGGCGTCGCGCAGGACCCCGAGGATCTCGCGCAACGCCATGCGGGTGACCTCGAGGCGGCCGGCGCCGAGGCTCCCAATCGGGAACTCGCGCTCGAGGTCCCAGATCGACAGGCCGTGATGGCCGATGTCGAGCTCCGGATGGGTGTGCGGCTCGGAGCGTCCGAGCGGGTCGAGGTTGGCGATGAGGTGACCCCGGACCCGGTACATGTTGATCAGCTGATGGACGTGCACGACCTTGTCGGTCGCAGTGGTGGCAGTGCCGTCGACGAGGAGGCTCTGGTCGGCGTGCCAACGGGCCGGCTCGTAGGGGACGTCGAGGCTTCGGAAGATCGTGTCGTAGTAGCTGTCTTCGCCGAGCAGGAGCCGGTGGATCCGGCGGAGGAACTCCCCGCTCTCGGCGCCGCCGATGATGCGATGGTCGTAGGTGTTGGTGAGGGTCGTCACCTTGCTGACGCCGATCTCGGCCAGCATCTGGGGGTCCGCGCCCTCGTACTCGGCGGGGTATCCGATCGAGCCGACGCCGACGATGAACCCTTGGCCGACCATGAGACGCGGAACGGAATGGACGGTCCCGATCATGCCGGGGTTCGTGATCGTCGCGGTCGTAGCGGTGAAGTCGTCGGGAGAGAGCTTCCCGGCGCGCACCGTGGCGATGAGTTCCTCGTAGCGGGACCAGAACTGCGCGAAGTCCAGCTGGTCGGCCGTCTTGATGTTGGGGACGAGGAGGGTGCGGGTCCCGTCCTTCCTCGTGAGGTCGACCGCCAGCCCGAGGTTCACGTGGGCGTGACGGGTGATCGTCGGCTTGCCGTCAACGTCGTCGTAACTGGCGTTCAGGCCGGGAAAGTCGCGCAGGGCCACCACGACGGCGAACGCGATGAGGTGGGTGAAGCTGACCTTCCCGCGCCCGGTGCGCCCCAGATGGTTGTTCAGGATCTGGCGGTTGACCTCGAGCAGCTTGGCGGGCACCGTCCGCACTGACGTCGCGGTCGGGACCGCGAGGGACGACTCCATGTTCACGACGGTGCGGGCCGCGGCGCCGCGCAGCACCTCGGCCTCCTCGACGGACGCGACCGCCTGCGCCTGGGGGGCGTCGACGGGCGCGCCGCCCGGCGCCGGGGGAGATGGCGTGGGCGGCGCGACGCTGGCTCCGCCGACCGGGGACGAGGATGGCGCGGCGGAATCGGCCCCGTTCCCACGGGCCGGGTCGAAGAAGCGCCGCCACCGCTCCGGGACCGAGCTGGGATCGTCGCGGTACCGGGCGTACAGGTCGTCGAGGAGCCCCTGGTTGACGCCGCCGTCAGCGAAGCTCATGACGACATGGTCGCGCCCGAGCGCGCCGTGTCGCTCCTCGAGGCCTTAGCGCCGCAGCAACCCGGCGACGTTGAAAGCCAGGTCGAGCGACTGGCGGGCGTTGAGCCGGGGGTCACAGACCGTCTCGTAGCGCTGCTCGAGGTGCTCGTCGAGCACCTCTTCGCTCCCCCCGAGGCACTCGGTCACGTTCTCGCCCGTGAGCTCGACGTGGACGCCGCCGGCGGCGACGTCGGCCGCCTCGCACGCGGCGAAGAACCCTCGAAGCTCGCGGAGCACATCGTCGAAGCGCCGCGTCTTGTAGCCGCTGCTGTGCACGAACGTGTTGCCGTGCATCGGGTCGCACGCCCAGAGCACCGGGTGGCCGCTCAGCCTGACGACGCGCAGCAGCGGCGGGAGCACCTCCGCGACCCGGTCCGCGCCCATCCGGGAGAAGAGCACCAGCCGTCCGGGTTGGCGTCGCGGGTTGAGACGATCACAGAGCGCGATGACCTCGTCGGGCGTGGTTGATGGCCCGAGCTTCACCCCGATCGGGTTGTGCACGCCGGCGAGGAACTCGACGTGGGCGCCACTGGGCTGACGGGTTCGTTCCCCGACCCAGAGCAGATGGGCGGAGCAGTCGTACCAATCGCCGGTGATGCTGTCGCGTCGGGTCAGCGCCTCCTCGTACTCGAGGAGGAGCGCCTCGTGGGTGGTCCAGATGTCGACCTGGTGCAGGGCCAGCTCGGTCTCGAGGTCGATGCCGCACGCCTGCATGAACCGCATGGCCCGTTCGATCTCTCCCGCGAGGATGTCGTAGCGGCGACCCTCGGGGCTGGCGGCGACGAACTCCTGATTCCAAGCGTGCACTCGCGCCAGGTCCGCGAAGCCACCCTTCGCGAAGGCTCGGACCAGGTTCAGCGTCGCCGCCGACTGGTGGTACGCGCGCAACAGACGGCCCGGGTCGGGACGGCGGGCGAACTCGTCGAAGGTGAAGTCGTTGATGGTGTCGCCCCGGAACGACGGCAGCTCGACCCCGCCCCGGGCCTCGGTGGCCGAGGAGCGCGGCTTCGTGAACTGGCCCGCCATCCGCCCCACCTTGATGGTCGGGACACCGCTGCCGTACGTCAGCACCACCGACATCTGCAGGATCACCCGCAGCTTGTCGCGGATGGCGTCAG
>DAIPLE010000135.1:0-6173 GCA_036769425.1 Actinomycetota bacterium | reverse complement strand
AGGTGCTGTCGGATCCCGGCCTCGGTGAGGTCCAAGGCGGCCGCCAGCTCGGCGGCGGTAGCGCCCTCGACGCGTTTGAGGCGTTCCAACACCCGGCGCTTGGCGTCGCTGAGCCCCGCGGTCACGGCGGCGACCCTATCCGAGTTTTCGCAAGTGACCTCTTGACGAAATCGGAAGGGAGAGACATTATGACAAGCGATGCCTTCCGAAAATGGAGACCGAGTGCTGGCGGGGTCGCTCGCGGCGCTGCAGCGCGATGAGCAGGTGGTCACCAAGGTCGGTGCTTGGCCGGTGCTGGTGGTCTGGCACGAGGGGCGGGCCTACGCGATCGAGGATCGCTGCCCGCACATGGGCTTTCCACTGCATCGGGGCACCTGCGAAGTGGGGCTGCTGACGTGCCACTGGCACCACGCGCGCTTCGATCTCGAGTCGGGGTCGACCCTCGACCCCTGGGCCGACGACGCCCGGGCCTTCGACGTGGCGCTCGACGGCGACGAGGTCTGGGTGTCGGTCCGCGCCGGTGGCGACGACGTCGCTCGACTCCAGCGGCGGCTCCGGGAAGGACTCGAGGACGGCCTGTCGCTGGTCGTCGCGAAGGCGGTCCTCGGGTTGCTCGACGCCGGTGTGACACCCGCGACGCTCGTCCAGACCGGACTCGAGTTCGGTGCCCGTAACCGCGCCGCGGGGTGGGGCGCCGGGCTCACGGTGCTCGTCGCCATGGCGAACGTCCTAGCTGACCTGGCGCCGGCGGACCGTCCCGTTGCGCTCATCCACGCGCTGGTGTTCGTATCGAACGACACCCGCGGCAACCCGCCCCGCTTCGGAGTGCCTCCGCTGGCGACCGACGCGCTGACACCGGCCCGACTGGCCGAGTGGTACCGACGCTTCGTCGACACCCGCTCGCCGGACGCGGCGGAACGGGTCCTGACCACCGCGCTCGCGGAAGGGACTCCGATCCCCGATGTCGAGGCGATGCTCTTCGCCGCCGTGACCGATCATGTCTTTGTCGACGGCGGTCACGCCATCGACTTCACGAACAAGGCGATCGAGGCGCTCGGCTACGCGGGACCGGACGCTGGTCCCCTGATCCTGCCGACCCTGGTCGTCGGGACGACGCTCAGTGGGCGCAGCGAAGAAGGCGGCGCGTGGCGCCACCCCGCCGACCTGGCGCGGCTCGTGCGCAGCGCAACGAGCGCCCTCCCGGACGCCGTTGCCTTCGGCCACGACCGGCGCGGCGCGTTCCACGACGTGCGTGGTCTCGCGGATCGCCTCCTCACCGAGGATCCGGACGCGGTGGTCGAGGCGCTGCTCGACGCGCTGCGAGCCGGCGCCCTCGAGGAGCAGATCGGTCGTGCCGTCGCCTATGCGGCGTCGCTGCGCGTCTTGCGGTTCCACACCCAGAACGACTTCGGCGACTGGGACACGGTCCATCACACGTTCACGGCGGCGAACGCTCTGCACCAAGCCCTGGCCCGGACCCCAACCGTCGATCTCCTCCGCGGCGCCGTCCACGGTGCGTTGCGCGTGTACCTCGACCGGTTCCTGAACGTGCCGTCCGCCCGGCTGCCGAATACCGAGAGCGGATCCCTCGAGGCGCTCGCGGCGTGCTTCGACGTCCAAGGCGCGGTCGACGAAGCCGGCCAGGAGGCCTACGGGTTCCTGCGCGGCGGCGGGTCCCCACGGGCCCTGGTCTCGACCCTGGCCCACCTCATGCTCGGCGAGGACACCGGCTTCCACACCTACCAGCACTTCGAGGCCTGCGTCCGCCAGGCCTCGGCCTGGCCCGAGGGCTCCGAGGAGGGGTCGCTGATCCTCAGCGGCGGGGCGCGCTTCCTCGCCGCACACGCGCCCACCCGGCGCGAGCTGCCGACGGTGATCACCATCGCGTCGCGCCTACGACGAGGCGAGCCCCTGTTCGAAGACGCGTCCGCTACGGGATGAGCGAGCCGGTCAGCTCTCGGCGCATGGTGGCGACGTATCCGGGATCGACCTCGCTCAGCACGAACCGTCGCCCAAGCGCCGCCGCGGCGACCCCGACCGTGCCGATCCCGGCGAACGGGTCGAGCACGACGTCGTCCTCGAACGACCAGTAGCGGATCACCCGCTCGGCGAGTGCCTGGGGGAAGACCGCCGGGTGATCCCGTCGGCTCGCCGGTGGGATCCGCCAGACATTGGTGCGCTCGTAGTCGCCGTCGATCTTGGAGCGGTCGACGGCGCCCGGATCATGGTGCGCGCGGATGTTCCAGTCGATGAGCCGGTCGGTGTGGGCCCGATAGACCAAGACGTACTCAGTGACTGGCACCGCCTTGTACTGCAGCGGGGACCGATCGGCGGCGAAACGGCGTCCTCGCCCGGTCGCCCAGCCTGCGCCTTCGGGCTTCTGCCAGATGATGTCGTCGACGAAGTCGAATCCCTCTTCGACGAGGATGCGATGCAAGTCGAACGGAACGGCGAGCCGACGGGAGGACTGGGATCGGCTGGCCCGTCGCACCAGCACCGGCGCGGTGTTGACGACCAGGAAGCGCCCTTCGGCGAGGAGCCGGCCACATTCGCGAAGGACAGCGCGCATCTTGTCGAGGTACGCGTCGTAGTCGACGAAATCGCCGTAGTCCGGTCGTGCGTTGAAGTACGGCGGTGAAGTGAAGACCAGGTCCACGCTGCCTGGAGGGAGGGCGCGCAGCGTGAGCTCGGAATCGCCGCACAGCACGGTGTTCGACAGCGGTGACCGGCTGATCGGTCGCGGGGGCGAGACCGGTGCCGGGCGCTCGGACCCACGGTCGGGAAGGGCGAGGCGGGCGGTCACGGTGACGGCGTCGGTCGACCGGACGGCGTCGACCGTCGCGCTCCGGGCGTCGATCACGATCTCACCGACCCGAGTTGTGGCGTCGTCGAGGACCGGCACCCGCCACACGTGATACCGGTCGTCGATCTCAGGGAGCCCGAACGTCACCGCCGCGTCGAGCCGCCAGTCCCCCACGTGCCGCGCCGCCGTCGCGCGTGCCTCGTCGACCGTACGGACCGCGTACGCGCGGTCTTCGCTGACCAGCCGCGCCCGTCGCGCCACCCGAAGACCGTACCGGGGGACGCGGGCGCCGGTCGGGCTTTCTCCCGACCTGACCTGGACCTATGAGTCGCTGACCCCGGTCGCGCCGTCGGCGCGGAGCGCCGCACGGAGTGCCGCCGCGGTCTCCTCCAGCTCGTCGGGGGTCACCGAGCGGGCCGCGTTCGAGAACTGGAGTTCGGCCTCGGAGTCGATCGGGATCACGTGCAGATGCGTGTGGGGGACCTCCATCCCGGCGATGATGAGCCCCACCCGGCTCGGCTGGAACGCCTGCTGCTGGGCGCGGGCGACGGTCTGGGCCACCGTCATCAGGTGGCGAGCCAGGTCAGGTTCGAGGTCGATCCAATGGTCCACCTCGTCGCGGGGGACGATCAGCGCATGGCCGGGCCGGAGCGGGTTGATCGACAGGAACGAGACGCAGCGGTCGTCGCGCCACACGAACGTCCCCGGGAGCTCACCGTCGATGATTCGGGTGAAAACGGTCGCCACGGCCGGGATGGTAGGCGGCGCTGAACTTGGGCCGGCTGGCTGCCGATACCTCTCGGCGATGAGCGCCGTCCCCGCCCCGACTGCACCCACCGCCGCCGACCCGGACGGCCCTGGCGAGCTCCGGGCCTGCGCCGCGGTCCCGCTGCCACGGCTCCGCTCGATCCCGGACTTCGTCGGGATGCCGAACGGCGACCGACCGTTCGCCGACGAGTCCACCTTCTGGGCCGCGCAAGGCGCCGCGCTCGGCTGGCTCCTGGTGTGCGTCGTCGTCACCTTGCTGATCGGCGGCGGCGTGGCATCGCTGCTCTCGTGGCCGTACGCCGTCGTCCTGTTCGGGCTGTTCATCTGGCTCCCGGCCTACCTGAGCGCGTTCCGGTACGCCACGCTGTTCCTGGAGGACGCGCCGGCGCTGACCGTGGTGCGCCCGACCACCCCGATGACCGTGGTCGTCTCGGGCAGCACCGCGCCTGCATCGACGCTCGCGACCCTCGCTCACCTCGCGGCCCAGGACTATGCCGGCCCGGTCCGGGTGATCCTCGTCGGCGGCGGGCTCGCCGACGGGGATGTCCACGCGGTGCAGCGGGCCGCGTCGGAACTCGGTCTGGATCTCGACATCCTCCGCGCCGGATGGCTGGGATCCACCGAGGTGTGCAACCTGGCGTTGCCGCACGTCGGGACGACGCTGGTGTTGGCGCTCCAGGCCGGGGCGTGCCTGCACCCGTCAGCGGTGCGGCTGCTCGTGGCGCGCCTCGAGTCGTCGCCTCCCGAGACCGCGGCAGTCTCGGGACATGCGTTCGTGCGCAACCGCCGGGGCGGCGCCCGCGCCGAGGTCCTGGCCGCCGACTACGCCATGGAGGTCGACGCCACCCAGCGGATCGAGAGCCTGTACCGAGGGGCGCGGGTCGCGGAGCCGGCCTGCATGCTGTTCCAGGTGGCGGCGCTGCGCGCCGTGAACGGCCTTCCCGGCGGGGCGGCCGGTGAGGTCACCGCGGCCTGGCGATTCTTAACCCGTGATTGGCGCGTGGACCATGAGCCCCGCGCCATCGCGTTCACGACCGAGCCGGTCACCCTGGGAACGGCGGGGCGGGCGCGGGCCCGTTCTGAGCGCGGCGTCATCAACGGTGCCCGCGAGACCGGCGTCAGCCGTCAGCGGCCCGCGTCGAGCCGGTTCGTGACCGCCGTGGCCCGGTCGGGGCTCGCCCGTGATGTCGCCTTCGTGGTCGCCGGGCTCCACGCGGGCGCGCTGGTGGCCTGGGGCCACGGCGCGCTCGTTGTCAGCTACCTCGTGCTTGTCGTCCCCGTGGCGTTGGCGGCGGCGGCGCTGGCCCGACGCGAGCGGCGCGAGGTGCTCGACGAAGCCGGCCTGGTCATGCCCCGCCGGGTCATCGATCCGATCTCGCCGGTGCTCGGCCTCCAGGCGGTCCAGGCGCCGGCGGCGATCGTCGAGGCGCTGCGAGGGTGGCACGCCGGTCGTGTCCCGTCGCCGCGTCGGGTCACCCGGCGGATGCTCGCAGGGCGGGGGCCACGGTACGCATGAAGTGCTCGAGCGTCTCGGGGGTCCCGAAGTCCGAGAACTGGAGCACGAAGCCTTCGACCCCGAGTTGCACCTCGGCGCCGAGGGTGTCGACGAGCTCCGACGGGGTCCCGACGACGAGGCCCCCCCAGGCGCCGAAGCGCCGGCGGGCCTGCTCCTCGACGCCCTGACGGTCCGAGGCCTCGGTGACCAGCCCCACCGGGTGTTGCACCGACACCCGCGAACCGCCTGCCAGGGGCCGTAGCTCCGCGAGCCGGTCCACCGCGTAGGACGGGCAGTTCCACCAGTCGGCGTAGTCGCGGACCAACGGCATGGTCAGCGTCACCCCCGCGCCCCCGAGGTGGATCGGCACGTGGTCCTGCACCGGCCGAGGCCGGCCGATCGCCTGCTGGAGCTGGAAGTGGTCCCCGTCGAAATCGAAGAACTCGCCGGCGAACATCAATCGCACGATCTCGATCGACTCCCCCAACCGCGCGGCGCGGACGGTCGCCGACCCCTCTCCGATCCCGAAGCGCCGGAGCTCCTCGGCGAGCGACCCCCAGCCCAAGCCCAGCTCGAGACGTCCCCCGCTCACCACGTCGACCGTGGCCGCCATCTTCGCCAACAACGCGGGATGGCGAAACGGGTCGCAGGTCACGAGATGTCCGACGCGGATCGTCGTGGTCCGCGCCGCGAGCGCAGCCGCGAGCGTCCAACCCTCGAACGTGTCCTGGTCCACGGCGGCGGGCGCCGCGAGGTGATCCATGAGCCAGACGGAATCGAACCCCGCGGTCTCCGCCGCGAGGACGCGCTCCAGGATCCGGTCGAATCCCATGCGCAGCTGGGGCAAGAAGGCTCCGAACCACATCGCGCAGGAGGGTAGCGTCGGCCGCGTGCCACGACCGCTGCACCACGCCGCGTTGTGCGTACGCGACGTCGACGCCAGCCTGCGCTTCTACCGCGACGGTCTCGGACTCGATGTCGTGATGGACCACCGGTTCGAAGGTGACTGGCCCGCGCTGTTCGACGCGTCGTCGCGTCACCTCCGGTCAGTGTTCCTCGGTGACCCGGCTCGCGCCGACGCCGGGCTCGTGGAGCTCGTGGTTTTCG
>DAIPLE010000018.1:3339-17439 GCA_036769425.1 Actinomycetota bacterium | reverse complement strand
CACCAAAAATCAGTACGTCCCGTACCTCGCGCAGGCGGTGACGCCGAACGCCACCTTCGACCAGTGGACCATCACCCTTCGACCCAACATCAAGTTCCACAACGGTGAGGCGCTCGACGCCAACGCGGTGAAGCTCAACCTCGACACCTACCGGGGAATAAACCCCAAGGTCCCGTCGCCCTTGAGCAGCTTCACGTACAAGAACGTGGCCAGCGTCGACGTGACCGGTCCGCTCACCGTGGTCGTCACGACCAAGACCCCGTGGCCGGCCTTCCCCGCCTACCTGTACGGGAGTGGCCGCACCGGAATCGTCGCCCCGGCCCAGCTCGCCGACAACAACACCTGCGCGACGAACCTGATCGGCACCGGACCGTTCAAGCTGGCGCCCGGGGGGTACCGACTGAACGAGTCGACCACGGTCGTGAGGAATCCGAACTACTGGCGGGCGGGCCTCCCGTACCTCGACTCGATCAAGTTCGTGCCCGCCCAGGAGTCGGCGCAGCAGCTCAACGGCCTCCAGGCCGGCGACTTCGACATCATTCAGACCCGCGACGCCCACAACATCATTCAGCTGCGGCAACGCAAGGCGAGCGGCCAGATCACCGAGCAGGACACCGACAACGGCACTGATGTCGGCTACGGGATGCTCAACGTCGGCGCGGCGCCGTTCAACGACATGAACGCCCGGCTCGCCATCGCGTACGCCGGCGATGCGAACCAGATCAACCAGATCCGCAACCAGGGCCTCGAAACCCTGGCGACGGGTCCCTTCGCCCCGGGGACGCCCTACTACCTGACGTTCGCCCAGGCCGGGCTGCCCGTCCACAACGTGGCGAAGGCCAAGATGTACGCCCGCCTGTACTCCCAAGCCCACGGAGGCCAGACCCTCACCTACACCTACCTGACCCCCGGCGCCGACCCCACGCTGCTCGCGCTCGCCGAGCTCACCAAGCAACAGGACGCGCAAGCGGGAATCAACGTCAACATCCAGCAGGTCGACCAAGCAACGGGGATCAGCAACGCGATCGCGCACCAATTCCAGTTCCTCGCGTGGGCCAACCACCCCCAGGCTGACCCGGACACGCAGTACGTCTGGTGGTACAGCGGATCGCCGGTCAACTTCGGTCAGATCAACGACCCCGTGATCAACCAGCTCCTCGATCAGGGCCGGGTCGAGACCGACCCCGCGAAACGCATTCAGATCTACAAGCAGCTCAACAAGCAGTTCGCGACGAAGCTCTACAACCTGTGGGCCTTCTACACGAAGTGGTCGGTCGGCGCCCAGAAGAACATCGGCGGATTGAACGGCGCGCCGCTCCCCGACGGCCACGGACAGGCCTATGCCCTGTTCGAGGGCATCGTCCCGACGGCCACGCTGTACAAGAAGTAGACGAGCCGGGTCGCGTCCGTCACCCGAGGTCGGGAACGGACGCGACCAGCTCCTCGCTCACCGACCAGAGCCGCCGGGCTGCTTCGTCGTCGGTCGCGACGCGCGAGGGGCGGGCCTCGCGGCGACGCACGAAGTACTGCCCGGTGACGTCCGCCACCGCGGGGCTCGACGCCAGGTAGACCGACGTGCGCGCCCCCCGGGCGGGGCTGATCGCGAACGGTCGGCCGAGCGTCATCGCGAGGTCGCCGAGGACCCCGCCGTCACCATCCCGGCCGAGCCGGCTGGCGACGAAACCCGGATGCAACGAGTTCGCGGTCACGCCGCTTCCCGCCAGACGCCGGGCGAGCTCGCGGGTGAAGTAGATGTTCGCCAGCTTCGAACGGTTGTACGCACCGATCGGGCTGTACCCCCGCTCGGCTTGGAGGTCGTCGAAGTCCAGGCCGCTCCGAGCCGACCGGTGCGCCAGCGACGCGACGACCACGACCCTCGCCGGGGTGCTGGACCGCAGCTGGTCGAGCAGCAGCGTTGTGAGGAGGAAATGGCCGAGATGGTTCACCCCGAACGTCGTCTCGAAGCCGTCCTCGGTCACGGTGTAGTCCAGCTGCACCAGCCCGGCGTTGTTCACCAACACGTCGAGTCGGCCGAGACCCGGCGCGACCTCCCGGGCGAAGCGGCGGATCGACGCGAAGCTCGCCAGATCCAGCGGCGCGACCTCCACCGTGCCGGGGCCGCCCCGGGCCCGGATCCGGTCGGCGGCGTTCGCCCCTTTTGCCTCGTCTCGGGCGGTCAGCACCACCCGGGCGCCGAGGGCGACCAGGCCCGCTGCGGTCTCGAGGCCGACGCCGGCGTTGGCGCCGGTGACCACCACCGTCGCGCCCGTCATTGGATCCGGGGAGTCCACGACGCCGCACGGTACAAGCCCCGCCGCGGCCGCGGGTTCGGGGTCAGTCCTCGACGCTGATCGCCTGCTCCGGGCAGTTCTGGACCCCGAGGCGAGCCTGGTCCTCGAGCCCCTCGGGGACCTCCTCGTGCAGGACGACGCAATGGCCGACGTCGTCGGCGCCGAACAGGTCGGGGGCGAGGCTGTAGCAGCGACCGTGACCCGTGCACGCCTCGGCGTCGACCCGCACCCGCATCGCCGGCAGGGTACCGGCCAGAAATCGTGGCGCCGAGCGCGAAATCGGTGCCGCCGGGCGTCGTTGTCCCCAATGCATGCCGATCCTTGTTGTCGTCCCCACGACCCCGGTCGAGCCGGGGCCGGTGGCGCCGCTTGCCCCATCCCTGCCCCCGGCGTCATCGGCCTCGGCCGTCACGTAGCCCGATGCTCGACGGACCTGGTGGCTGCGCCTAGCGTTCTGGGGCCATGGGGCCGGCCAACCCAGAGCACCTGGAACCGGCGGCGGTCTCGCCGGCGTCCTTCGATGAGCGGGCGCTCATCGCGCGGGCCTGCTCGGATCCCTCGGCGTTCGGGGTCCTGTACCGCGCCTACGTCGATCGGATCTACGCCTTCGCGTACCGTCGCACCTGGACTCGCGAAGCCGCGGAGGACGTCACCGCGGCCACCTTCGAGCGCGCGTTGCGCCACCTCGAGCGCTTCGACGCCGACGGCGCCGGGTTCGGCCCGTGGCTGTTCCGAATCGCGGCCAACGAGCTCGTCGATCACTACCGACGCGAAGGACGCACCCGCAGCGACCGGGGCCAGCGGGGCCTGCACGTCCTCGCCGGCCACGCGGTCGAAGACGACGTCGACGCCATCGAACGCGAAGACGAAGTCCGGGACATGATCGAGGCGCTCGGGACCCTTCGTCCCCGTTACCAGCGCGCCCTCACCCTGCGCTACCTCGCCGGTCTCTCCGCCGACGAGGCCGCCACCGCCATGGGGTGCTCGAAGCCGGTCCTCGCGGTCACCCTGCACCGGGCCCTCGGCGCGCTGCGGCGCGCGGTGGAGCCCGACTCGTCGGAGCCAACCGCATGAGTCCCGCCCGACGCGCCGTCCGAGACGATCTCACCCGATTCGGGGAGCAGCCCGTCACCGGACCGTCGTTCGCGTTCAAGGCCCACCTCGAGCGCCAGCTCGTCGGCGATGTCGAAGCACTCTCCGGCGTGACGCTCCTCGCCCTCCCGCGCCGTCAGCGTCGACGGCTGCCGGCGGTCACCGTCGCTGCCGCGAGCGCCGCTGGGGTCGTGCTTGCCGGCGCGCTCCTCGGCGCGTTCGGCCACGGCGGCACCGGTGCACTCCAGCTCGCCGCAGCCGTCGACACCACGGTCGTCATGCCCGGCGGGCAGACCGTCCCGGGCCGAACCGGTCTCGGTCTCCCCGACGGCTCCGTCGTGTGGACCGGACCCAATGGACGGGCCGCGGCCGGCCCGGTCGAGCTCGGCCCCGGCATCGAGGGCGTCGTCGACGCTGGGCACCTGCGGCTGCAGTCGCTTCCCGCCGGCAGCGTCCCGAGCAACCTGGCGCCGGTGACGACACCCACGATCCCGCCGGCGGTCCACGGGCCGAGGGTGACCGTCCCGAAGGTGACGGTCCCGACGGTGCCGGTGGTCCCGCCGACCACGCTGCGGCTTCACCGGGGCGAGCGCCACTAGGGCGACGCGTTCGGCCAGGCGACCCGGACCCACAGGGGACGGTGATCGGAGCCGACGTCGGCGCCCACCTCGGCGTCGAGGACCCCGACGTCACCGGGGCGGACGAGCACATGGTCGATCTGGCTGTGCGGTCGACGCGCCGGCCAGGTCCGTCCCGTCACCGTCCGTCGCCACCCGTCGGCGAGCAGCATCACGACCGGCGGCCCCCAGAAGTTGCAGTCGCCGGCGACCACCGCCGCGGTCCCGCGTCCCGGGAGCGCGCCGGCCAGTCGTCGGAGCTGCAGCGGGGGACCATGCGGCAGACGCGACGTCAGGTGCACACCCACCAGCTGCAGCGGCGCGGCGTCGTCTCCGCCGCTGACCTCGACGTGCACGACCGCCCGTCGGGGTGATGGGTCACCAAGGGTCGGGCCGACGAGCACGTCGGGCCGTCGCTGGGCCGGGACCCGGGTGAGGATCGCGGTGCCGATCGTTCCTTCACCGTCGGGGTGATGATGCGGCCACCGCCGCCGGCGACACGTCGCCTGGCCGGTCACGACGTGGTGCATGGCGTACCCGTGTGTCTCGGCGAAGTCGTCGACCGCGCCTCGGATCCCGTCGGGTCGCCACACCTCTTGGATGACCATGGCGTCCGCGGCGAGGTCGACGAGCACGGCCCCGAGGTCATACGGCGTCGCGTGGTCGTGCAGCGACCGCAACCCGTAGTGCGTGTTGAACGTGACGAGAGTCAGCTCGGCCATGCGGGCCGGAACCCTACGGCGCAACACTCCCCGCGGGGAGGCGGACCACGAACCGGGCGCCACCGATCGGCGCGTCGCCGACCTCCACGGTGCCGCCGTGACGTTCGGCGATGGCGCGTACCATCGCCAACCCGAGGCCGGCGCCGCCACCGTCGCGGCCGCGACCCTCATCGAGGCGGGTGAACCGCTCGAAGACCCGCTCGTGCTCCTCGGGTGGCACCCCGGCGCCGTCGTCGTCGACGACGAGTCGCACCTCTCCCGCCCGTGCGGTCACGTCCACCGCGACCCGACTCCGGGCGTGGGCGCACGCGTTGTCGAGCAGGTTTCGCACCAGGCGGGTCAGCTGGCGGGCGTCGCCGGCGACCCGCCCCGCGGACACCTGGGACGTATCGATCGCCACCGGCCGGACCCTCGTGGCCTCCTCCAGGACGAGGTCGTCGAGGTCGACGTCGACCGCCTCGACGTCAGCGCCTTCCTCGACGCGGGCCAGCTCGAGGAGCTCCCCGACCGCGACTTCGAGCCGGGCGTCCTCGTCGAGGACCCGGCGGGCCACTTGGGGCCAGTCGGCTTGGCCGCCGCGGCGCAGCGCCACCTCGAGCTGGGCCCGGATCGCTGCCACCGGGCTGCGCAGCTCATGCGACGCGTCGGAGATGAACTGGCGCTGGCGGGTCGATGACTCCTCGAGCCGGTCGAGCATGGCGTTCATCGTGCGGGCCAGGCGCCCCACCTCGTCGCTGGTCTCGGGCTCCGGGACGCGCCGGTGCATGGTGGTGGCGGTGATCGCGGCCGCCTCGGCCCGGATCGATTCGACCGGGCGCAGCGCCCGGCCGGCCAGGTACCAGGCCAACGCGGCGATGGCCGCGACGAGCGCTGGGACACCGAGGAAGAGGGAGGCGGTGACGCTGTCAACGGTCCGGTTGACCTCACCGAGCGAGCGTTGCGCGATCAAGGTGATCTGACCCCGCTGGGTCGCGATGGTCTGCTGGGCCCGCACCGCCTGCCCGGTCGGGAGGGGCGCGGGTGGCACCGTCGGGATGCGACGCGGGTAGTTGAGGTCCTCGCGGCGCCCGTTGGGTCCGCGCAGCTCGATGATGGGGGGCCCGCCCGCACCGGGGTCGAGGGGCAGGTTCAGCTGGCTCGGGTCGCGGCCCTGCGCCAGCTGCTGGGCGACCAACGCCAGCTGGGCCTGGTTCGTCCGGCGGATCTCGCCTTCAAGGTTGTCGTGGACCGAGCGCACCAGCGCGAACGACGCCGCGGTGAGACCGACCGCGACGAGACCGGCGGCGGCGAGGGTGATGCGCAGACGTACCGATCCGAGGCGACGACTCTGGAACGAACGGATCGACACGTCAGTCCCCGACACCCAGGAGGTGATAGCCCGCGCCGCGCACCGTGCGGATCAGCTGTGTCCCGTATGGCTGGTCGATCTTGCGGCGCAGATAGCCGACGTAGACCTCCACCACGTTCGGGTCGCCGGCGAAGTCGATTCCCCACACGTGGTCGAGGATCTCGGCCTTCGACGCCACCGTCCCGTCGCGGCGCATCAGGTACTCGAGCACCGCGAACTCGCGGGTGGTGAGGCGGATCTCGTCGCCGTCGCGGGTCAGGCGCCGGGTCCCCGGATCGAGGCGCAGCGGGCCGAGCTCCAGCACCGCCGGGCGTGGTGGTGCGCCGCGGCGGAACAGTGCCCGCAGCCGGGCGAGGAGCACCACGAACGAGAACGGCTTCGAGAGGAAGTCGTCGGCGCCGGTGTCGAGCGCCTCGGCTTCGTCCCATTCACCGTCCTTGGCGGTCAAGATCAGGATCGGGGTCCACACGCCCTCCTCCCGCAGCGTCTTGCACACCCGGTAGCCGTTCATCCCGGGGAGGAGCACGTCGAGCACGATCGCGTCGTACGAGCCTTCCCGCGCTCGCCACAACCCGTCAAGGCCGTCGTGGACCGCGTCGACGGCGAACCCTTCGGCCTCGAGGCCCTCGGTGATGGCCGCGGCGAGGTGCACCTCGTCTTCGACGATTAGGACTCGCACCTCTGGATTGTGCACCGTGGCCGCGGGTCGGGCGCGGCCTCCGCTGAGAGACCGCTCAGGAAGTGGGCGGTCCGATCAGCTCCCAGAGGTTCCCGGCCGGGTCGGTCGCGAACACGTGCCGGCCCCCGTCGAAGGTGATGGCCGATGTCGTTTGGCCCGACGACTCCACCCGGGCGATGACGTCGTCGAGGACGTCGCCGACGTGGATCGCGGTGTGGGCCCGACCCGACGGGCGATGCTCGGCGTCGACGGTGAGGTGCACCTGGGTGCCGTCCTCGGCCTCGAACCAGTGCGCCGTCCCGAAGCGGGACGCTTCCGGGCCCGGCTCGGCCGTCTGGTAGCCGAGGATGTCGACCAGCCAGCGGGTCTCGGCGGGGACCCCGTCGGTGGGGACGCAGAGGTTGACGTGGTCGAGTCGCACGACGCGCGAGTCTACGTGGCCATGAATCGCCCCGAGATCCCGGTCACCGGGGATCCCGACGCCGATCGGCTGCTGGTGGAGAACCCGATGGCGTTGCTCATCGGGATGCTCCTCGATCAGCAGGTGCCGATGGAGTGGGCGTTCAAAGGCCCCGCCACGCTGCGGACCCGCCTCAAGGGCCTGGACGCCTCCCGAATCGCCGACCTCGATCCCGACGAGCTCGACGCCGCGTTCCGCACCAAGCCCGCGGTGCACCGCTTCCCGAGCGCGATGGCGAAACGCACCCAAGCGTTGGCTCGGATGATCGTCGACGAGTACCGCGGTGACGCCGCGGCGATCTGGCGTGACGTGCCGAGCGGCGCCGAGCTCTTCGAACGGTTACGCGCCCTGCCCGGCTTCGGGGACGAGAAGGCCAAGATCTTCCTCGCGTTGCTCGCCAAGCGGCTCGGGGTCCGACCCGACGGATGGGAGGCCGCCGCGGCCCCGTTCTCAGATGCGACGCCCCGTTCGGTCGCCGACATCGATTCGCCCGAGACGCTGGCGCGGGTACGGGACTGGAAACGCACCCAGAAGGCCCGTGGCAAAGGCAAAGCGGACTGATGGGGTAGCATTGATGTCCGACGGCACCGCCGGTGCCCGTCAGGTCATCCTCGGTTTCTCCGGACAGTCCGGGCTCACGTCACAGAGGGCGACCTCGCCGCCTCTGCCACGCGGCGACCCGAACCGTTCCGTGAAAGCGAGAATTTCCCCGTGACCCCTCCAAGTTTCGACGCGCTAGGCGTCTCCCCTGACCTCGTCGCGGCCATGCACGACCAGGGCATCGACGAACCGTTCCCGATCCAGGTCCTCACCATCCCCGACGCCCTCGCCGGACGAGACGTGTGCGGGAAGGCCAAGACCGGCTCGGGCAAGACGCTCGCCTTCGGGCTCCCGCTCCTCGAGCGGGTCGGTGTCGCTGGCTCCCGGCGTCCCACCGCGCTCGTGCTGGTCCCCACCCGCGAGCTCGCCAACCAGGTCTTCGGGGTTCTCGGCCCGCTCGCCGCGACGCGGGGCCAGCGGGCCGTCGCCGTCTACGGCGGCGTCGGCTTCGAGCCCCAGATCAACGCCTTGCGACGCGGCGTCGAGGTCGTCGTCGGAACGCCCGGTCGACTCATCGATCTCAAGGAGCGCGGCGACCTCGTGCTCAGCGACGTCGAGGTGCTCGTGCTCGACGAGGCCGACCGCATGCTCGACATGGGGTTCCTACCCCAGGTGCAGAAGCTCCTCTACGGGGTGAACTCCGAGCCGCAGACCATGCTGTTCTCCGCCACGCTCGACGGCGCCATCCGACGCCTCGTCGACCGCTACATGAAGGACCCCGTGTTCCACGAGGTCGCCTCGCGGGAACTGACCGTCGACGAGATGGACCACCACTTTCTGCTCGTCCACCAGATGGACAAGCCGAAGGTCGCAGCCGCGATCGCCGACGGTGTCGACCGCACCTTGATCTTCACCCGCACGAAGCGGGGCGCCGACAAGCTCGTCCAGCAGCTGCACCGCGAAGGCGTCCGGGCCGGCGCGATCCACGGCGACCTCCGCCAGCAAGCACGCGAACGGGCGCTCGCCGACTTCCAAGCCGGCAAGGTGCCCGTCCTCGTCGCCACCGACGTGGCCGCTCGAGGGCTGCACATCGACGCGGTCGACGTCGTCATCCACTACGACCCCGCCGAGGACCAGACGGCGTACCTGCACCGCTCCGGGCGCACCGCCCGCGCCGGCGAGACCGGCATCGCGGTGACGCTGATGCTCTACAACCAGGAGAACGTGGTGCGAACCGTGCTGCGCCGACTGTCGCTCTCCAACGAGATCGTCGAGGTGTTCTCCAACGACCCTCGCCTCGCGGATCTGCGGTCCTTCGACCCCGACGAGACGACCGTCCTCGCCTGAGCCGCCCGGCGCCCTCGTCAGCGTCGAAAGCAGCCGGCCTGGCGCCGGCGTCGTGCGAGGATGGGTCCGTGGAACGACTGTCCCGCAAGATCAGCGCGATCACCGAATCGGCCACGCTCGCTGTCGACGCCAAAGCGAAGGCGCTGCGCGCCGCGGGGGAGCCGGTCATCGGGTTCGGTGCCGGCGAGCCGGACTTCCCGACCCCGGCGCACATCACCGAAGCCGCCGCGGCCGCGTGCCTCGACCCCTGCAACCATCGGTACACGCCGACCCCGGGGCTGCCTGAGCTGCGTGAAGCCATCGCGGCGAAGACTCTCCGGGACTCCGGGTACCGGTGCGACGCGTCGCAGGTGCTCGTCACCAACGGTGCCAAGCAGGCCGTCTACGAGACGTTCCAGGCGCTGCTCAACCCCGGCGACGAGGTGCTGCTCCCCGCCCCGTACTGGACGACGTACCCCGAGGCCATCGCCCTCGCCGACGGCGTCGCGGTCCCGCTCGCCACGACCGAGGAGACCGGCTTTCGGGTCTCGGTCGACACCCTCGAAGCGGCCCGAACCGAGCGGACGAAGGCGCTGCTCTTCGTCTCGCCGAGCAACCCCACCGGGGCCGTGTATCCACCCGCTGACGTCGAGGCGATCGGGCGGTGGGCGGTCGAGCACGGCGTCTGGGTCGTCACCGACGAGATCTACGAGCACCTGACCTACGGCCACCACCGCTTCTCGTCGATGCCGGGGCTCGTCCCCGAGCTCGCCGACACCTGTGTGGTCGTCAACGGCGTCGCGAAGACCTACGCCATGACCGGCTGGCGGGTCGGGTGGATGATCGGCCCTCGCGACGTGGTTGCCGCCGCGACCAACCTGCAGTCCCACCTGACCTCCAACGTGACGAACGTCGCGCAACGGGCGGCGCTGGCCGCCCTGACCGGCGATCTCGACGCGGTCGCGGCGATGCGAGCGACGTACGAGCGGCGAGGCCGCACCATGCACGAGCTGCTGTCGGCCATCCCCGGTGTCCGCTGCCTCGAACCGCAAGGCGCGTTCTACTGCTTCCCGTCGTTCATCGGACTCCTCGGTCGTGACCTCGCGGGCCGCACCCCGACGAGCAGCCTCGAGTTGTGCGAGCTGGCGCTCGACGAAGCCAAGGTGGCGATGGTTCCCGGCGAGGCGTTCGGATCACCCGGATACGCCCGGATGTCGTTCGCGCTCGGCGATGACGATCTCGTCGAAGGCGTCGAACGGCTCACCAAGCTGCTGCGCTGAGCCGGCCCTCAGGTCCCGCTGACGGTGTCGCAACGCGGCGAGTACACCCAGACAACGAATCGTCGCCGGGACCGCCGACGCCACTACCCTCACGCGTCGTGAGCCCACGCGTTCTCGTCACCGAGGAGCTCGCGGCCCGCGGTCTCGACGCCATGCGGGCGGGCGGCCTCGAGGTCGACCAACGGCTGGATCTCACCCCCGAGGAGCTTCGCGACGCGGTACGCGACGCCGCCGCGCTCGTCATCCGCAGCGCCACCCGCGTCGACGACACCCTCCTCGCCGCCGCCCCCGAACTTGTCGTCGTCGGCCGGGCCGGGATCGGGCTCGACAACGTCGACGTCGACGCCGCCACCCGACGCGGCGTCATGGTCGTCAACGCCCCGCAGTCCAACGTCCTCTCGGCCGCGGAGCACACCCTGGCGCTGCTCCTCGCCCAGGCCCGCAACGTTCCCCAAGCCGACGCCGATCTGCGACGAGGCGAGTGGAACCGCTCCCGTTGGGAAGGTGTCGAACTCCACGCCAAGACCCTCGGCATCGTCGGGCTCGGCCGGGTCGGGGTCCTCGTGGCGCAACGAGCGCACGCTTTCGGGATGCAGCTCCTCGCCTACGACCCGTTCGTAAGTGCCGACCGGGCCCGCCAACTCGGCGTGCAGCTCGTCCCGGCCCTCGACGAGCTGGTCCGCCAAGCCGACTTCTTGACCATCCACCTGCCCAAGACGCCCGACACCATCGGGCTCGTCGACGCCGAGCTGCTCACGCACGCCAAACCGACGCTGCGGATCGTGAACACCGCCCGCGGTGGGATCATCGATGAGGCCGCGCTCGCCGACGCGCTCCGCGAGGGTCGCGTCGCCGGCGCCGCGATCGACGTCTGGGCCACCGAGCCGACCACCGACTCGCCGCTGTTCAAGCTCGCCAACGTCGTCGTCACCCCCCACCTCGGCGCGTCGACGGCGGAAGCCCAGGACAAGGCCGGCCAGACCATCGCCGAGCAGGTGGTGCTCGCCCTCCGCGGCGAGTTCGTTCCCTATGCCGTGAACCTCGCCGCCACCGAAGCCAACGCCACCGTGCAGCCCTTCCTGCCGCTCGCCGAGCGCCTCGGACGGCTCTTCACCGCCCTCGCCGGCGGCGGCGTCGACTCGCTCGAGATCTCCTACGAAGGCGAGATCGCCGACTACGACTGCCGGGTCCTGACCCTCGCGGTCCTCAAAGGGGTCTTGCAGGGCGTCGTCGACGAGCCGGTCTCGTTCGTGAACGCCCCCCAGCTCGCGCAGAGCCGCGGGGTGACCGTGCGCGAGACCACGTCGTCCTCGGCGCTCGACTACGTGAACCTCGTGACCCTGCGCGGCGAACGCCAGTCGGGGCCGGTACACGTGGCCGGCACCCTGTTCGGGAAACGCGCCGCGCCGCGCATCGTCGGGATCGACGGCCACAGCGTCGACGTGCCCCCCTCCCAGCACATGCTCGTGGTCCGCAACACCGACGAGCCCGGGATGATCGGCACCGTCGGCACCATCCTCGGCGCCGCCGGCGTCAACATCGCCGACATGGACGTCGGCACCAACGCCGAAGGCGCCCCGGCGCTCATGGCGATCTCCACCGACGCTCCCGTCCCCCGTGACGTCGTGGACCGCCTCCGCGCCGAACCAGGGATCCTCGACGCCCGGGCCCTCGAGCTCGACTGAGCCCGACTCAGCGCTTCGCGGCTCGCAACCCGTCGGCCTCGGCGGCGCCCCCGTCCCGGTAGCAGCGGTCCGGGCGCGTGCGCTCGTAGCTCTGACCGCCCAGACGGTGGTAGATGCCGCTGGCCAGCTTCGCCTTCACCGGATGCGACGCGGGGCACGTCCCGTCGTCAGGGTCCACCCAGGTCGACGTCGCACCCGGCGACGGGTCGGCGGCTCGCGGCTGAGGTGGGAACGGGAACGGCTGCGGTTCCCAGCCCACCTCGGTGGCGCGGTTCGCCTCGATCGCCCGCCACACCGCGTACGCGCCGCCAGCGAGGACCCCGAGCCCGAACGCCCTCCACACCGTCCTGCGCCGCATCGCCACCGATTGTCGCACGCCGCGCGCGAACTGACTTGTAATTCGCCGCGATCACGACCATCATGGACAGCGATGTCCGAGCATGCCGACCGAATCATCGATCACCAAAGCCTGCTCCTTACGTAGCGGCGAGCACGGTCGTGCTCGCGGACGCCTCCTCGTGCCTTTGGGCCGGGGAGGTTTTTCGTTGGAATGAGCAAACCCAGACGGGAGCCAGTGATGACCAACCAGGTGAAGATCTTCGACACCACCCTGCGTGACGGCGAGCAGTCGCCAGGAATCTCGCTCGACGTGGCCGAGAAGCTCGAAATCGCCGAGCAGCTGGCCCGCCTCGGCGTCGACATCATCGAGGCCGGCTTCCCGATCGCCAGCCCCGGGGACTTCGAGTCCGTCGAGGCGATCGCTCACAGCGTGCGCGGACCGGTCATCACCGCCCTGTCCCGCACCGGCTTCCAGGACATCGACCGGGCCTGGGCGGCGGTGCAGCACGCCGAGCATCCCCGCATCCACGTGTTCATCGCGACGTCGCTGATCCACATGAAGAAGAAGCTGCGGATGACCGAGGACCAGGTGAAAGCCGAAGTCGTCGCCGGCGTCAGTCGGGCCCGCTCGTACACCGACGACGTCGAGTTCTCCCCTGAGGACGGCAGCCGCTCCGACGTCGACTTCATGTGCGACGTCCTCCAGCTCGCCGTCGACAACGGGGCCACCACCCTGAACATCCCCGACACCGTCGGCTACGGCGTCCCCGAAGAGTTCGGAGCGCTGATCGCGCACGTCATCGACCGGATCGACGGTGACTACGTCGTCTCCACCCACTGTCACAACGACCTGGGCCTGGCGGTGGCGAACTCGCTCGCCGGGGTCCAAGCCGGCGCCCGGCAGGTCGAATGCGCGGTGAACGGCCTGGGGGAGCGGGCCGGCAACGCCGCCCTGGAGGAGATCGTCATGGCGATCAAGACCCGCCGCGACTACTTCGGTGGCGTCGAGACCGGGGTCCGGACCGAGGAGCTGGCCCGCACGTCGCGGCTGGTGTCGCGTCTCACCGGCTACCCGGTGCAATACAACAAGGCTGTCGTCGGCCGCAACGCGTTCGCGCACGAGGCGGGTATCCACCAGCACGGCGTGCTCGAGGACCGCGAGACCTACGAGATCATCGACGCCTCCACCGTCGGCCAGGAGGCCGCCCAGATCGTCCTCGGCAAGCACTCGGGTCGCCACGCCTTCTCCGACACGCTCGAGAAGATGGGACTGCGCCTCCAGGGCGACGCCCTGAACCAGGCGTTCCGGCGGTTCAAGGAGCTCGCCGACCGCAAGGTGCAACTGACCGATGTCGACCTGGAGGCGATCGTCGCCGAGGAGCTCGGTACGGGCGCGGTGCACCGGTACGCGATCGCCAGCCTCGACGTACACGGCGGCACCCAGTCAACCCCGGTCGCCAAGGTCGTCCTGACCGACGGTGACGGCAAGGTCGACGCGGAGGCGGAAGGCAACGGGATGGTCGACGCGGTCATCGCCGCGATCGCCACGGCGACGGGGGTTGCCGGGACGGTCCTGGACTTCAAGGTGTCGTCGGTGACCGGAGGTGGCGACGCGCTCGGCGACGTTGTGATCCAGCTCCAGGCCGACGGCCACACCGCGTCAGGGCGTGGACTCGCCACCGACATCGTCGAAGCGTCGGCCCGCGCGTACCTGAACGCGG
>DAIPLE010000018.1:0-3239 GCA_036769425.1 Actinomycetota bacterium | reverse complement strand
CGTGGACTCGCCACCGACATCGTCGAAGCGTCGGCCCGCGCGTACCTGAACGCGGTCAACAAGCTGGTGCGGCTGCGCGACCGCGCTCCCCGGGAACGGACGGTCGGGCCATGACCGTCAACCTCTGGACCGAGGTCGCCCACGCCCGCGACTACCTCGAACGGCGTCGCAGCATCCCGCACCTGGACGAGGGGTACGCCGCGCTGCTTGAGTTCCTCACCCCAACCCCCCGCAGGGTCTTGGACCTCGGAACCGGCGACGGCTACCTCCTTGCGTTCATCCGCGACGCCCACCCACACGTCACCGGGGTCGCCGCCGACTTCTCGGCCGAGATGCTCGACCGAGCCCGGGCCCGTTTCGCCGACGTCCCGGTCGACGTCGCCGAACACGACCTCGACGAGCCGCTCCCGACGTCGTGGGGCCAGTTCGACGCCGTCGTCTCCTCGGCCGCCATCCACCACGTGACCGACGACCGCAAGCGGGCGCTCTACGGCGAGGTGTTTGACGTGCTCGCGCCCGGCGGTGTGTTCGCCAACCTGGAGCACGTCGCGTCAGCTACCCCCGAGCTCCACGAGTCGTTCCTGCACGCGATCGGCTCGTCCCCCGAGCGGGACGACCCGTCGAACCAGCTCGCCGGTGTCGCCGAGCAGCTCGCCTGGCTCCGCGGGCACGGCTTCGAGCACGTCGACTGCCACTGGAAGTGGCGCGAGCTCGCGCTGCTCGCCGCCGTGAAGCCGGGCTGAGCCAAGACCAGCCGGACAGACCCTCAATCGTTGTTCGACGCCGGACCCGCCACCGGACCAGTCCGACCCCTGCTCGTCGCCGCTCGTTCACCGCCGCCGGACGCCCTGACAGGCCCCGATCCAGGGTCCGCCGAGAGGGTCGATTGCCACGCACCGTGGCGGATTGGGCTTCAGGTCGGCGGCGGGTCAGCCGATCCTTGAGAGGTCCCATCAAATGGGTTGAAAGGGGCGGGCGGTGAACGTTCTGGCGGTCGGGGCCCACCCCGACGATGTGGAATTGGGTTGCGGGGCCACGTTGTTCCGCCACGTCGCCCGCGGCGACGCGGTCACCATCTTGGTGATGACCGCCGGGCAGCGAGGCCTCGTGGAAGGCATGAGCCGCCGAGCGGAGCAGCAAGACGCGGCCTCCCGGCTCGGGGTCCGGCTGTGTTGGGGCGGATTCGAGGACGGGTGGGTGCCCGACGGGCCCGACGCCATCACCATGATCGACGAGGCCATCGCCACGAGCGGTGCCGAGACGCTCTACGCCCACGCCCCCCACGACACCCATCAAGATCACCGGGCGACGGCCACGGCGAGCCTCGCCGCGGCCCGCCGGCTCCCGACGGTGCTGCAGTTCGAGACACCCTCGACGCAGGGCTTCGAGCCCACCGTCTATGTCGATGTGGCCGACACCCTCGAGCAGAAGATGGTCGCGTTGCGCTCCCACCTCTCTCAGGTCCTCCGCCAAGGTCCAGTCGATCTGGAAGCCATCGAGGCCCAAGCCCGCTTCCGGGGCTTCCAGGGCCGGATCCGCTACGCGGAGGCGTTCGAGGCACCCCGCCTGGCGTGGGACCTCGCCACCCCCGAGACGCTCGCCCCGGCGCGGGCGCTCAGCATGGTGTCAACGGCGTAACGCTCGGCAGCCAGTCGCCCCGCCGGGCCTCGTAGCCGGCGATCTCGTCGGTGTGCTGCAGGGTCAGGCCGATGTCATCGAGGCCGTTCACGAGCCGGTGATGGGTGTGGTCATCGAGGTCGAACGGCTCGTCCAGGTCCAGGGCCGGCACCGCGACCCGACGATCGACGACATCGACGACGACCTCGAGGGTCGGGTCGTCCTCGATCGCATCCAAGATCCGACGCACGACCGGCTCCGGGAGCACCACCGGGACCAGCCCGCCCTTCAACGCGTTGTTGCGGAAGATGTCCCCGAACCGTGGCGCGATGACGGCCTCGAACCCGTAGTCCTGTAAGGCCCAGACCGCATGCTCGCGTGACGAGCCGGTCCCGAAGTTGGGGCCGGCCACGAGCACCCGCACGTTGTCGCCTTGGAACTGGGCCTGGTTCAGGACGAAGTCGCTGCTCTCCCGCCAATCCGAGAACAGCCCTTCCCCGAAACCGGTGCGTTCGACTCGCTTCAACCAGTCACTGGGGATGATCTGGTCGGTGTCGACGTCGGAGCGGTCAAGCGGCACCGCTCGGCCCACGATCTCGCGCACCGGTTCCACCGCTACTCCAGGTCCTCGGGGGCCGCGAACCGTCCCGCCACCGAGGTGGCGGCGGCCACCGCCGGTGACACCAGATGGGTTCGGCCACCCTTTCCTTGGCGGCCTTCGAAGTTCCGGTTGGAGGTGGAGGCGCAACGCTCGCCGGGGGCCAGCTTGTCCGGGTTCATCGCCAGGCACATCGAGCAGCCGGGCTCTCGCCACTCGAACCCCGCCGAGCTGAACACCCGGTCGAGGCCCTCAGCCTCGGCTTGGGCCTTCACCCGATGCGAGCCGGGCACCACCAGCGCCCGGAGCCCGTCTCGCACCGACCGTCCCTCCAGCACCCCTGCGGCGGCCCGCAGGTCCTCGATGCGAGAGTTGGTGCACGACCCGATGAACACGGTGTCGACCGAGATGTCACGCATCGCGGTGCCCGCCTTCAAGCCCATGTAGCGCAACGCCAACCGGGCCGCGTCGCGTTGGTGGGGTTCGTCGAACGAGTCGGGGTCCGGGACCCGGTCGTCGATCGTGACCGTCTGACCCGGGTTCGTGCCCCATGACACCGACGGGCGGAGCTCGGCGGCGTCGAGGTGCACCGCTCGATCGAAGGTGGCGTCGTCGTCGGTCGTCAACGACCGCCATTCGTCGAGCGCGCGCTCCCACGCCGCGCCGCTCGGCACGAACGGGCGACCCTCGAGGTACGCGAAGGTCGTGTCGTCGGGAGCGATCAGCCCGGCGCGGGCGCCGGCCTCGATCGACATGTTGCAGACCGTCATCCGGCCCTCCATCGAGAGGGCCCGGATCGCCGAGCCCCGGTACTCGATGATCGAGCCGATCCCGCCCGCGGTGCCGATGCGGGCGATGATCGACAGCACCACATCCTTGGCGGTCACGCCCGGGGGGAGGTCACCCTCGACGGTCACCGCCATGGTGCCCGGCCGGGCCTGGGGCAGCGTCTGGGTGGCGAGGACGTGTTCCACCTCGCTGGTGCCGATCCCGAACGCCAGCGCCCCGAACGCCCCGTGGGTCG
>DAIPLE010000134.1:2051-6235 GCA_036769425.1 Actinomycetota bacterium | reverse complement strand
GTCCCGACCCCGGCCGCACCACCCCGGTCACCGCTCGCCTGGACCCCACCCGCGTCGCGATCTCGGACGCGTCGCTCGACCGGCTCCGATCCGCCTGCGCGTGCGTGGTTACCGACGACACGACACTCGGGGAGGCGAGCCGCGACTGGTGGCCGCTGGCGATGATCTGGGCCTTAGACGGCAAAGTCGCGGCCCTCGCCGCCGCGGTGGCGCGTCCGAGCTCGGTCGAGGAGCTCCAAGCCGTGCTGCGCGTCTGTGACGAGGACCGAATCCCGGTGACGACCGCCGCGGGACGCAGCGGGGTCTGCGGCGCCAGTGTCCCGGTTCACGGCGGTCTCGTCCTGGACGTCTGCGGGCTGAACGGCATCGTCGCCGTCGACCACGACTCGATGGTGCTCGACGTGCGGGCCGGCACCTTCGGCGATGTCCTCGAGGACGAACTCCGCGCCGACCACGGGGTCACGGTGGGCCACTGGCCCCAGTCGGTAGCGCTGTCGACCGTCGGTGGCTGGCTCGCCTGCCGGGGCGCCGGCCAGTACTCCACCCGCTACGGCAAGATCGAGGACATCGTCGTCGGACTGGACGTCGTCCTCGCCGATGGTCGACACCTCCGCACCGGCGGCGCGCCCCGCGCCGCGGTCGGCCCGGACCTGACCCAGCTGTTCGTCGGCAGCGAAGGCACCCTCGGGGTCATCACCTCGGCGCGGTTGCGCCTGCACCGGACTCCACCCTCGACCCGAACCGCCGCGTGGGGCTTCTCGTCGTTCGCCGCCGGGCTCGACGCCTGCCGGCGGATCCTGCAACGCGACGCGACCCCGGCGGTGCTGCGCCTCTACGACGAGCTCGAAGGCCAACGCAACTTCCAGACCGGAGACCTCCACCCGCTGCTGGTGCTCGACGAAGGCGACACCACGATGGTCGACGCCGTCCTGGCGGTGATCGGCGACGAATGTCGCGACGCGGTGCCCCTCGACGCCGAGCTCGTGGCGCGCTGGCTCGAGCACCGAAACGACGTCTCGGCCCTCGAGGCCCTCATCCAGCGCGGCTTCGTTGTCGACACCATGGAGATCGCGGCGCGATGGCACGATCTCCCCTCCATCTATGAGGCCGCGACGTCAGCGCTGCGCGACGTCCCCGGGACCGCTGTCGCCTCGGCGCACCAGTCACACTCGTATCGCGACGGCGCCTGCCTCTACTTCACCTTCGCCGGTCAGCCTGATGCCGACGAGCGAGAGGCGTACTACCGGGCGGCATGGGATGCCGGGACGCGCGCGGTCCTCCACCATGGCGGGTCCCTCAGCCACCACCACGGGGTCGGGCTGAACCGGGCTCGGTTCGTGGCCGAGGCCCTCGGTGGCGGCTTCGACGTGCTCGCCGCCGTCAAAGCGGCGCTCGACCCGCATGGGATCCTGAACCCCGGCAAGCTCGGGCTCACCTCAGCGTTCGGGCCCTCACCCGCGTGGCCCTGAGCTCCCAGCATCACCGTCGCCGCCCGTGACCCCATCGGAGCGTGTGCTCGTCGTCGACGTCGGGACATCATCGGTGCGCGCCGCGGTCGTCGACGCCGCCGCGCACGTCGTCGCCGAGCACCGCGAACCGCTGCTCCCGTCGTCTCCGGCCCCTGGCTTCGTCGAGTTCGACCCCGCCGTCATGGCCGACGTCGTGCTCAAGGTGGCCCGGGCCGCGCTCGACGACGTCGGACCGGTCGCCGCCGTCGGTGTCGCGAACCAGCGCAGCTCGACCGTGCTCTGGGACCGTGCCTCGGGCGAGCCTGTCGGGCCGGGGATCGGATGGCAGGACCTGCGAACGGTGGGCCGGTGCCTGGAGCTGCGGGCTGAAGGCATCCGCCTGGCGCCGAACGAGTCGGCCACGAAGCTCGAGTGGCTGCTGGACCAAGCGGACCCGAGCCGGGGTCGTGACTTGTGCTTCGGGACCGTCGACGCCTGGGTCGCCTGGACCCTCTCGAGTGGCGCCCTCCACGTCACCGATGCCACCAACGCCGCGCTGACCGGCTTGCGGAACCGGGGCGGGGACGGCTGGTCCGAGCGGGTGTTGACGGCGCTGCGAATCCCACCTCTGGTGCTGCCCACCGTCGTCGACTCTGTCGGCGTGGTCGGCGAGGCCCGCGCCTTGGCCGGCGCGCCCCCGATCGCGGGGATGCTCGGCGACCAGCAGGCGTCACTGCTCGGGCAAGGCTGCGTGCGGCCCGGGGACGCCAAGATCACCTTCGGCACCGGCGGCATGCTCGACATCGTCGTGGGCCCCGAACGCCCACCGTTCGACCGGGGGCCGTCCGGCACGTTCCCGATCGTCACCCGCCGAGTCGACGGCGCCGACACCTGGGGCCTCGAGGCCATCATGCTCGCCGCCGGCACCAACGTGGAGTGGCTGCGAGACGACCTCGGCCTCATCGCGGACGCCGCCGCCTCCCACGACGTCGCGTCTCGCTGCTCGGACACCGGCGACGTGTGGTTCGTCCCCGCGCTGCTCGGGATCGCCACCCCGCACTGGGACTACGGCGCCCGCGGCACGCTCCTCGGGCTGACCCGCGGGACCACCGCCGCCCACGTCGTGCGAGCCGTGCTCGACGGTGTCGCCCACAGCGCCGCGGACCTGGTCGAAGCCGCCGAGCGCGACGCCGTCACGACCATCCCGACACTTCGCATCGACGGCGGCATGAGCGCGAACCCGACGTTCGTGCAGTCCCTCGCCGACGCGACGCAGCTCCCAGTCGAGATCGCCCCGGTCCGCGAAGCCACCGCGCTCGGCGCGGCGTTCGCGGCCGGACTCGCCGTCGGTGTCTGGGCCGACGACGACGCCATCGCCGCTACCTGGGCGCCGTCTCACCACGTCCATCCGGGGCGCTCGCCGGACCGCGACCGATGGCGGGCGGCGGTCAGCCGGGCCCGTGACTGGATCCCCGAGCTGTCCGCGATCGACTTGTGACCGCCGGCGTCACCACCCGACGCGGATCGGGTCCTCCGAGCCGGCGCCGCGACGCGCGCGGCAGCCCCGATTGCCCCCTCGGCGCTGCCGGCGCGGCGCGCGCCGAATCACGTCTGAACGACAGACCCGCCCGGCTGAGACGCTCTGCGCCATGACGACCTCTCGACCAGCGGCGGTGCGGATCGACGACCTCGCCGAGCCGCGGTTCCCGGCGTCGATCGCCGCAACCCTCGCCGCGGTAGAGCCGTTCGCCGCCGAGCTGGTCCTCGAACCCGATCCGCTCTGCGACCAGGCCGTCGCCGAGACCGGGCTGTCCGACTTCGGGGACGAGTCGTTCCGTGAGCACCTCGCGGTCTTCACCGGCGCGCTGCGGACCGAGGCCGGACTCAGCCCGATGGGCGTCGTCAGCACCCACGGCCAGCTGGTGAAGCTGCTGAAGAACCGGCTGCTCATCGAGGACCTCATCGCCCACCATCCCGAGATCCTCGACCTGCCCGTCGAGGCCCCCATTGTGATCGTCGGCCAACCCCGCACCGGCACCACGCATCTGCACAACCTCATGGCCGCCGACCCGGCGCTCCGCTCACTGCCGTACTGGGAGAGCCTCGAACCGGTTCTGTCCCCGGCCGAGCGCGCCGACGTCGCCGACGGATCTCCCGACCCGCGGCGGGCCAGAACCGGCGAGGGCCTGGTGTTCCTCAACGAGGCGCTGCCCTACTTCAAACGCATGCACGAGATGACCGTCGACCATGTGCACGAAGAGATCCAGCTGCTCGCCATCGACTTCTCGACAATGCTCTTCGAGACCATGGCGGTCATCCCGACGTGGCGTGACTACTACCGGTCCCACGACCAGACCCCGTCGTACCGGTACCTGAAGCGGGTCCTGCAAGTCCTGCAGTGGGAGCGGGGCGGGACCCGGTGGGTGTTGAAGTCACCGCAGCATCTCGAGCAGTTCGCGGCTCTGGTCGAGGTCTTTCCTGACGCCACGTTCGTCGTGACTCACCGCGACCCGGTGTCGGTGATCGCCTCGAACGCCACCATGCTGTCGTACACCGCCCGGCTGAGCACCGCCGACCCTGATCCCGTCGTGATCGGCCGGTACTGGTCGGATCGCATCCAGCAGATGCTCGAAGCAGGGATGCGCGACCGTGCCTTGCTGCCGTCGGAACGCTCACTCGACGTCCGCTTCCACGAGTTCATGGCTGACGACATCGCGACGGTCCGGCGCATCTACG
>DAIPLE010000134.1:0-1951 GCA_036769425.1 Actinomycetota bacterium | reverse complement strand
TAGTCGTAGTTGAAGGTGTGCATGAACTGGTTCCACAGACACAGGTTCCAGAACGCGCATTCGGGTGACCGGCCGCGGACCACGAGGGCGGTCCCGGGCTCAAGGTCGTAGCTGCCCATCGCGTACGCCGCGTCGCCCGCCGCCCAGCCGAACGTGACCTTCTGCACCGGGTACGGCTCGTCGATGTGGTTGGGCTCCCCGAGCCCGAGCGGCACCATGTTCGCCTGGTCTCGCACCCAGGTGGCGGCCGCCCGGAACCGGGCGGCCAGGTCGGCGTCGTCTTCGCACCGCCGGGCCGGCCGGTCGAGCGCCTCGATGTGCCACGAGCAGCGCGTGCCGCGAACCGGATCCTCGAGATAGTCGCGGGTGATCGCCACCACCGAATCGGCCTCGAGGGCCAAGAACGGGCCGTCCCAACCCGACGGTCGGTCCGGTCCGAGCATCAACTCGAAGATCCCATCGGGTCCGATGACGAAGTTGTCGCGGTCATTGACGGTCCCGACGATCCGCTCCGAGTACCGGCCGTCTCGGGGCCCGCCGTAGACCGTCAACGACAAGTACGCCGCGTCACCCCTCCTGCCGCGCACCCGGTACGTACGGGTCGGATCGATGGGCGCGTATTGGTAGTACGCGTCGGCGTTGTCGCCACCCCACTTCTTGTACGGCCCGACGATGTCCACGAACCGTGGATTGTCGGCGTCGGCCCACACGTAGCAGTCCAATGCCACCTGCAAGATCGAGAACATCCACTTGTAGCCCTCGAGGACCTGCTGGTCATCGGCGACGGCTCGGTCACCGTGCAGGAAGCTGGTGTCGAGGGAACCGAAGACGTCGAGCAGCTCGTGGACGGCTTCGGAGGTCTCAAAGCTCCGTTCAGGCATACCGGCACGCTACGCGGCCGTACCGAGGTCGCGAGAGCCGGAGATGACCGGGCCGGCCGGTCGGGCGTCGCTCAGGGGCTGGGGAGGACGGCGTCGCCGAGACGGATCGGGCCACCCTCGAGCACCTCGGCCCGCAGCCCGCCGCGATGGATCAGCGCTGGGCGGAGTCCCTCGCGCACCACCCGCTCGAGGTAGGCGCACGGCTCCGACAAGTTCACGCCGCGCAGACGGACCGGGCCAACCCGGAACTCTTGGTTCACGAGATGGTTGAGCGGCACCCCAACCGTCACCAGGTTGCGCCGCGTCTCGGCCTCGTCGAGGGCGAGGCCGGTCTCGGAACGGACCGCGACGATCGCCTCGCGCTCGATGAGCGTCACCGCGCGCAGGTTGTCGCTGATCCGATGCCCGGAGTACGTGCCGACCGCTGCGGCGTACCGGTCACCAGCGAGACCGGTGCCGGCGATCGCCTCGACCTCGTTGTGGGCCTCCATCGGCGCGCCCGCCGCCGGCGCGACGAAGATCCCCGCCAGCGACCCTTCGAACATGGACCCCATCGTGTCGGTTCAGACCGGGCCCGGACGAACTCCGGACTGGGGCTGGCACCACTCCAGCCAGCCGCACCCCGCCTCACCGACCACGAGCGCCCGGATGAGCCGACCCGCAATCGGCACGACCACCACCGCCTGCACAAAAAAGACGAGCTGACCAACGCGCGCCGAGGTCGGAAGCCCTCGACCCTCGACGTCGATCTGCACGTCGCCGTCGCGCGCGGTGTGACCATCGTCGGGCCGGCTCTGCCATGACAGCCGCCGCGACTCGCGAGCCAGCGGTTCGTCGCGGATCGACTCGTGCTCGAAGCGCCCCGTCCCGTCGAACACCAGGCGGGCTGTCGCGACGAGGAGGTCGCCGTGCACTTCCCCGAAGTCCCCTAGACCGGTCTCCCATTCCAGATCGAAGCCCGCCGGGAGACGCTCGCCCCGCTCACCCTGCTCGACGTCGAGCGGATCGTCGAGACGAACGCCGAACGCCTCGAGACCGGCGGTCCAGTGTTCTCCTCTGGTCTCCTCGAC